>CAZUXX010000876.1:0-1504 GCA_964624215.1 uncultured Planctomycetaceae bacterium | reverse complement strand
AAGCGGCGATGTGCTCGTCCTTGTACTTCTCGAAGGCGGCCATCATCTTCTCGAAGTACTCCTTGCCCCCCTTCTCCCGCATGAACTCGGTTGAGAAGTTGGTATGCATGCCCGAGCCGTTCCAGTCGCCACGGATCGGCTTGCAGTGCCATTCCACATCGACACCGTACCTCTCGCAAACGCGGGCGAGCAGGTAGCGGGCCATCCACAAATCGTCGCAGGCCTTCTTGGCCCCCTTGGCGAAGATCTGAAACTCCCACTGCCCCTTGGCCACCTCGGCATTGATCCCTTCGAGGTTGATTCCGGCATCGTGGACGATGTCGATATGCTCCTCGACGATCGCCCGCGACTTGTTGCCGACGTTGCGATATCCCACGCCGGTGTAGTACTCACCCTGCGGATTGGGATACCCCTCCTTCGGGAAACCCAGCGGCCGGCCATCCTCAAAGAGGAAGTATTCCTGCTCGAAGCCGATCCACATCCCCATGTCGTCATCAGGCACCGTGGCGCGGGTGTTGGAGGGGTGCGGCCCGCGATCCTTCGGAAGCCAGACCTCACACATCACCAGGTACCCGTTGCGGCGGGTACTGTCGGGATACAGCGCCACCGGGTGCAGAAGGCAGTCCGAGTCGTGCCCCTCGGCCTGCTGCGTCGAGCTGCCGTCAAAGCCCCACTTGGGACAGTCCTCGACCGACTTCGGCTCGAAATCGACGATCTTGGTCTTGCTGCGGAGGTTCGGCGTCGGTTCGTAGCCGTCGAGCCACACATACTCCAGCTTGTACTTCGAAGAACTCATCAGTGGTGAACTCCAGTACGATGTTTGAATTTGAGGTGACGGCATGCTGACGGAGAGGCCGCGATGAAACGCGGTGCGATTCACACTGGCTGCCCGGAACAGCCGTGAACTGTTCTGGGGGCAGGAACCTCCCCGACCCGGCATCCAGCGTGAGCGCTTCCGGTGGGTGTCCGGCCTTGTGACCTCAACTTCTCCGCAAACGCTCCTTCGAGTTCATGCGTTCCTCGCATGAGAAGCACCGTGCCTCTCACTTGAGCAGGCTTGCACATTCCCTGTGCATGCTTCGCCGCCCCGACTGCTGTTTCTTGGCCGGTTTTGGCGATTCCCGCCTGCTGCGACCGTCTATTGGCAACCGTCGTGCCGAAGCTCTCCGCGTGCGACAGGCTATCGTCGCAGGACGCGGTACACCACATTCGCCGCAGTCAAAAATACTGAGAATTTCGCCGACACGGTCGCTGGCAGCTGCAGAAACTCTTGGATACCGTGACCTCCTGCGTTCATCGATCTTCCTGGATCTGCACGATGCCGATTTCTGTCAGCTGTCCCGGTTGCGGTCACGATTACACCGTCCAGGATTCTGCAGCGGGACGGAAGTTTCGATGCAAGCACTGTGAAACCGTCGTGCAGGTTCCGGCAGGGCCCAGCGACAATCCCTACGCGGACCTCGATGGCGGCGAGGACTTCGAAGAGGACTTCGGAGACGATGCT
>CAZUXX010000875.1:0-1507 GCA_964624215.1 uncultured Planctomycetaceae bacterium | reverse complement strand
GAGACGACTCTGTGACGCTCCCTCAGCCGGTGCGGATGGCGATCATCGGATGCGGCCGCATCGGCCGCCTGCACGCCGAGCGGATTGCACGGGACTCGCGTGGCGCCGTCGTCGCACTCGTTGATTCGGACAGAGCAGCCGCCAGTGACCTTCAGCGGAAGCTCGCCCCCGCGGCAGTCATCGCCGACACGCTGGAGGACATCTCCTGCGAGTCAGTCGATGCCGTCGTCATCTGCACCCCGACTCACCGGCACGCCGCGCAGGTCCGGTTCGCCTGGGCTCAGTGTTGGCATGTGCTCTGTGAAAAACCTCTCGCCGACACGATGGAGAAGATCGGGCAGCTTGTCGATGAAGCGAGATCGTTGCCGCTTGTCTCGATGCTCGCCTACCAGAGGCGCTTCTGGGCGAACTACCGAACCCTCAGGCGGGAAATCCTTTCCGGGCGCTGGGGCCGCGTTCGTCGCGTCACCTCCATCAACACCGAGCGTTGGGAGCAGACAATCGCCGGCACCTGGAGGGATGACCCGACGACCAATCCCGGAGGATTTCTCGGTGATGCAGGAAGCCACAAGCTCGACGCTGTGGGCTATATCACCGGCGAACGTCCCCGCGAAGTATTCGCCCGGACTGACAAAGCCTCAAGGTCCGTCGAGATCACCGCCACCCTTCTTGGAACTCTCACGAACGGTGCCGAGTTCACGTTCGAATTTGTCGGACATGCCCAGCAGCAGACGGAAGATTTGACGATCCACTGCGAGCACGCAGACTTGATGCTCCGGGACTGGCGGGTGTGGATCGCCCGGAACAATCACGTCCGTCCGCTTGAACCGCTCGAGCCGGATTCCGATCCGGTCGAAGGTTTCCTCGATCTCCTCATCGGACATGGTTCGAACTGCGCGGAGTTCGACGCGGCACTGGATGTGGCCGCTGTGACACAGGCCGCACTGAAATCGGCAGCGAGCGGCCGGTTCGAGCCGGTCGGGTAAGCCTTTCCGGGATTCGTGAGGTGGCACCTGGAGTGTGCCCCTGCCACCGGTCGCCAGGCGGTCTGCCACGACCGGTCTTGCTGCTCCTGACGAGGGTGATTGACAGCCGCGGTCTGCTATGCAGCGTTCACCACGTCATCTCGCGAAAACAGGACATCGACCAGCGTGGTGACTCCATTGCCGCGGGACGAGTACCCTTTACGAAGTTGGAATCTCCACCGGAGCGGGCCGGAGAGTTGGTCCATTCCCTCGGTGTCCGATGGAATGAACGTCGTCACTGACTCCCCTGGCTTCAGTTCCAGACCGAGGTGTTGATCCTTCAGGTCCCACTCGCCGTATTGAGGCGTCGGATAGGTAAACACGATCGGATCATCCGGCTGATTCTCGCGCGGGCTCACAAACGTGTTGGCGACCAGTTCCCCTGCCGTATTCATTTCCCGCTTGAAGACGAGCAGTGCGTCCAGCGGTGCGATCGTCTGATCGTCGGAAACGTTCGTCAGCCTCAGCCAGAGTTTGAGCAC
>CAZUXX010000874.1:0-1507 GCA_964624215.1 uncultured Planctomycetaceae bacterium | reverse complement strand
GAAACCGGCTTTGTCCAGATCGGCGAAATGGTTCAGGTGGGAGACGTCTGGAAGCTCACCTCCCTGCCGGTCCCGCTCGACGGAACCACGATCGAAACCATCGCTGCGGGCGGTCTGATGGAGCCCGATGTGGCGACCCTCACGAGCGGTGCCGTGCAGCTCTCTCCCGAGGTGCAGGCCCTCATCCGGGAACTGGAACAGCTCGATCAGAATCCGCTTCCCCAGAATGCCACCCGCGAGCAGATGGCTGCGGCCAACCAGGCCCGTGCCAAAGTCCTGCGGCAACTGGCGCAGACCGTTGAAACTCCTGACGATCGGGAACTCTGGCAGCGGCAGTGGATCGACGTGGTCGCCGCGGCGACTCAAATGGACAGCTATCCGGGCGGGCTCGACGAGTTGAAGGCCTTCGAACGCGAACTCCGGCAGAAATCGCCCGAGTCCGGCGTTGTCCCCTATATCGTCTTCAATCGACTGGCGACCGAGTACAACGCCCAGCTTCGCGGTTCGGATTCCGAAACCCGCGGTGAAGTCCAGGAGGGCTGGATCAAGACCCTCGAGTCGTTTGTCGCCGACTACCCCGAGTCAGAAAGTGCGTCGGATGCTCTTCTGCAACTCGCAGTCAATCTCGAGTTTCTGGGCCGCGCTGATGAAGCGAAGTCCGCCTACCAGCGACTGCTGAAGGACCATCCCCAGTCGTTCGCCGCCCAGCGAGGTTCGGGAGCCGTTCGCCGGCTTGAACTGGCCGGGAAGCCCCTCACTCTGAGCGGGACCGCCCTCGGAGGAGGCAACATCGACGTCAAGTCCTATCAGGGAAAGGTTTTGGCAGTCGTCTTCTGGGCAACATGGTGCCGTCCGTGCACCGAAGAACTTCCCCAGTTGATCGAGCTCTACCGGCAGCATCGGGCGGCGGGGTTCGAGGTCATCGGCGTGAATCTTGATTCGCCGGGGGCCCCGATTCAGCAGTACGTCCAGCAGCACAAGGTTCCCTGGCCTCACATCGCCGAAGAGGGGGGGCTGGAGAGCCGGCCCGCTCGGGAGTTCGGAATCATTACCCTGCCAACCATGTTCCTCGTCGATCGACAGGGCCGGGTTGCCAATGCCGCGGCCTCGCTCGACGACATCAAGGAACAGTTGCCTGAACTGCTGAAGGCGAAGTAGTCGACGTTCCGAAACTCGCAAGGGACACGGCGTTGCACCCTGCGCAGCGCAGTGCCCGCCTCGAAAAACCGAGCTTCCCGGTCTCCCCGGGGAGCCCACGATCGAGGTCTGCGGGTTTCCGGGAATTCCCAAGTGACCATAATTGTAAAGACCAGCGAGGGTCGATCTGATGACATGGCGGGTCGTTTTCGTTTCAACAACGAAACCCAACCGTCAATCAACCGATCGTTCCTTGCCTGGGCTTTCCAAACTGACTTGCTTTCCAAAGCGACCGAACCGCCATTGTTACGTCGCGCGACTTGGTCTTGCTCGACTGGCGGGAATCGCATAGCAATGGATTGATCCGTTC
>CAZUXX010000873.1:0-1513 GCA_964624215.1 uncultured Planctomycetaceae bacterium | reverse complement strand
TGACCGGCACCCAGCGAAAGGCGTCTCCGTCGGGCGCCACTCGTCCGACGGACGGGAACGACAGGTGAGCGGCCACCAGCAGACCCCCGCTCTGCGCCAGTTCCCGGAATAGACCGGCCCGGACGCGGGCCGACTCCTCCGGGTCATGCTCGAAGCCGTTGTGCCAGTCAGGGTGGTCGAATGCGACCGGGAACATGGCGTCGCCGGCGAACATCAGTCTTTCGCCGCCCGAGGTCAGGTCGACCACGCTGTGGCCGGGCGTGTGGCCGCCGGTGCGACGGACGACCACTCCTGGCGCAACCTCACGTCGATCCTCGAACAAGCGCAGCCGGTCGCGGTATTCGCTATAGAAGCGGGTGGCGGTAGAGCGGAGCACGTTCGGCACCGGCCTCGGCATGACCGTGTGGGAGAAATCGGGCGACGTCCAGAATTCGACTTCGGCGGCCGCTACGTGGATCCGCACGTCCGGACGAAGCCGGGCCTTCACGTCGTCGACGAGCAGACCGCCGACATGGTCCATGTGCATGTGGGTAATCACCACGTCGGTCACCGCCTCCAGGTCGATGCCGGCCGCCCGCAGGCGATGCGGAAACTGCCCGGCGCGCGGGAAGCCCGGGAACTGTCCTCCTAGACCGGCGTCGACGAGGATGGTCTGGTCGCCGCTACGCGCCACGAGGACGTTGAGCGGCCAATCGAACGTGTCCCGGGGCAGGAAATTGTCGTCCAGCCAGGTCGCCAATTCCGCCGGCGCGGCGTTGGTGGCCATCGTCGCAGCGGGCAGCGGCAGAACCCCATCGCTGACCACCAGCACCTCGATCTCGCCGACCCGCAGCGCATAGCGCGACGGAACCAGCTCGTGCGGGATGCTGCCCAGGCTCGCCCTTGCGTCCTGTCGCATGGGGTGAATCATCTGATTCATCTTCGTCTCCTTTCGAGTGCTGCGGCTCATCCGATTCATCTCCGAAACGCCTACCCTCGACCTCGAACGGATTGCGCTTGCCGCACGGGAGAGGAAGAATGCTCGCGGCATGTTGCGGAGATCGGATCCACGGTCCTTCGTAAGCCGGCGCAAACGCGTCGCGAGGATCGCGACTCGCGGTGCGCCTGTCTTCAAGACGGATGGGGGCCGTCCTGCGTGACACCCGGCCGACGCGACTCCCGCAGACCAACGAGCTACGCAGCGTCCCATTGCACGCGGCGACTGCCTCACCGTCGGCGCTGTCACAACCCGGATCGTCCCGGCGTCTTGAGTGAGAGACGGGCGCAGCGCTCGATCGACTGCGACAGGATGATGCGATCCCGTCGCATGAGCAGAGAGCATGCGTCCCGCTGGCGAATCGCACCTGTCGCATTCTGCTGCGATTCCACGGTGAGCGCCGACGCAGTGACACTTCGCGCGGCGTTGTCTGGTGCGGCGTTGTCCCAGCAGAGGCAAGCCCGCGTCCTTCCAACTCGACAACGGATTCGATCAACCATGAACACGCTTACCACCAACGAAGGCGTCGAAATCTTC
>CAZUXX010000872.1:0-1514 GCA_964624215.1 uncultured Planctomycetaceae bacterium | reverse complement strand
GGGTGGCAAGCTGCTGCATCGCCCAGAACCACCAACCCTCAACCGGGAGTCGCCTAGTTGACCACCTTGGCGAGGATGTCGCTCTCGCGGAGGATCTTGACTTCCTTGCCATTCACCTCGACCTCGGTGCCCCCGTATTTGCCGAAGAGGACGTGATCGCCCACCTTGACGGAGATCGCCGCCCGATCACCGCTGTCGAGCAGGCGGCCGGGGCCAACCGCAATCACCTTTCCGCGTTGAGGCTTCTCGCGAGCCGCATCCGGCAGCACGATGCCGCCAGCCGTCGTCTCCTCAGCCTCGACCGGTTCCACGACGACGCGATCATCCAGCGGATTCAGATTCATGACCAACAGACTCCTGAGTGTTTCTGCTTTGAACTGATGGAGTCCAGGCTTTCGCCTGGTGATTGAAACCTGTGAGAACCTCAGGCGGCTGCCTGAGTGAAACATGCTGACGCCTGGCCGGCCGTGGCCGGCAGGTCGACCGGGGGATCAGAAGCCCATACCTCCCATGCCGCCCATGCCTCCCATGTCGTGATGGTGGTCATCGTGGTGGTGATCGTCGTCGTCCTTCTTGGGCTCTTCGACGACCATGCATTCGGTGGTCATCAGCAGGGACGCGACGCTGGCGGCATTCTGCAGAGCGGTTCGAACGACCTTGGCGGGATCGACGACCCCCATCTTGAACATGTCGCCGTACTGGTCGTTCAGGGCGTCGTAGCCGTAGCTGGGGTCCTTCTCCTTGCGGACATTATTGGCGACGACGGCACCGTCCATTCCGGCGTTCTCGGCGATCGTCCGCAGAGGCATTTCGAGGACGTTTCCGACAAGCTGAACGCCGAGCGCCTCGTCCCCTTCGAGCTTGAGCTTCGAGAGAGCCTTGGCACACCGGAGCAGGGCAACGCCCCCCCCGGGGACGATTCCCTCTTCGACGGCGGCACGCGTGGCATGCAGCGCGTCGTCGATGAGATCCTTCCGCTCCTTCATTTCGGTTTCGGTTGCCGCCCCAACATTGATCTCGGCGACACCGCCGGCCAGCTTTGCCAGCCGCTCCTGCAACTTCTCCCGATCGTACTCACTGTCGGTGACTTCGATTTCGCGGCGAATCTGCTCGGCACGGCCATCGACGGCTTCCTTGCTTCCGCCACCCTGAACAATCGTCGTGGAGTCGGAGTCGATCCGGACTTTCCTGGCGGTCCCCAGACGCTTGATATCGACGTTCTCAAGCTTCTCCCCGAGATCCTTGAAGAGGGCTTCGCCGCCGGTGACGATCGCCAGGTCCTGCAGCATCGCCTTGCGGCGGTCGCCGTACCCGGGAGCCTTGACCGCGGCGACCTGCACGATGCCCCGCAGCTTGTTGACCACAAGAGTGGCAAGTGCTTCGCCGTCGACGTCTTCGGCGATGATCAGCAGCGGACGACCCGCCTTGGCCACCTGCTCAAGCAACGGCACCAGAGTCCGCGCGTTGCTGATCTTCTCTTCGAAAATCAGGATCCGGCAGTTCTCGAGCACGCA
>CAZUXX010000871.1:0-1516 GCA_964624215.1 uncultured Planctomycetaceae bacterium | reverse complement strand
ATCCCCTCACACGGGACAACGATCTCACAACCCGGATCGCCTCCGATCGTCACCACCTCCCCGTCGCGAATCTCACTCGCCGGACGCACGCCCTCGATCGGTCGGCGACAGACCAGACGCACCGAATGAACGGTTCCTGCACGAGACGTTCCGTCAGAAACTGTGGACACGGACATTCAACCAGACTCCGGGAAGGGCCGCACAATCAGTGTGGTCCCGCAGCGGCCCAAACAAGGCAGGGCATCCGCATCGCACCAAGCAATGCGTCCTTCAGGCATATAGCTCAGCCTGCATCACCCGGAGCCAAACGATCCCGATCCGGCAACGTTGTCTTTCCGAAACATGCGCGTCGGGAGAGATAGACCGGATCCACCGGTTACTCCATTCTGACCAGCTGCACCGGTTACGCACGACGTTCGCTTCGTACAGGCACTGTTGATGGTCGAGCCTGTCAGCCCCCCGCCCCCCCCGCTAGCGTCCGTGGCGCCCGAGTCGACAGCAATCACGAGCAGTGGCGGCCACCACCTCCGTTCCCACGGCAGAACGACGCGGTCAACGCAAAACGGGTGGGCACGCAATCGGGCATTGCGCGCCCACCCGTCATTAGTCACATCTGGCAGTGCCGGGGGGCGTCCGCCCCCGCCGCGTCGCAGGCTCAGCGGCGCGCCGTCGCGTGCCCCTTCAGTGCCTCGATGTAATCCAGAGTGATGTGCAGCACTTCGTCGTTGTAAGCCCCCTTCGGGAAGACTTCCGGCTCCTCATCCGACGCCGGCGGAGCGACTGCCTCTTCCACTTCCTTGGCGAGCTGATTCTCGACCGTGTCGACTTCCCGCTCCTTCCGCAGTTCTTCCTCGTTCAGCGAGACAGTCGCGCGATTCTTCCGCTCCAGGTACCGCTCGATCATCTTCTGCAGCTTCGAGAGGTCCTCATTCTTCGACACCCGCTGCTGGCTGTGGACCTTCAATTGGTTGATCAGGTCCGAATTCACCATCGCGTTGGCGACGAAGGTGGCGGCGGGAATCGTGTGGAACGGCAAAGCCCGGTCCAGGAACTGTTCCCCCATATCCGCATGATCCAGCAGCGACGGCAGGACGATATCCGAGCGAACGCCGCGGGTCTGCGTGCTGTCGCCATTGACGCGGTAAAACTGCTGAATCGTCAGCTTCAGCTTGCCCCGGTTCACTCCGTTGAAGAAGCGGAGCATCTGGTTCGGTGCCACGTCGATCAGATTCTGGACGGTTCCTTTCCCGTGCGTCGTCGTGTCACCAACGATGATCCCGCGCTGATAATCCTTGATCGCACCCGCGAAAATCTCCGAGGCCGATGCAGACATCCGGTTGCACAAAAGAACCAGCGGACCGTTCCACAGCGTCCCGGGGAACTCATCCTCCAGCACCCGCGTCCCGCTCAGTTCAGATGCCCGCACCTGCACCACCGGTCCACGATCGATGAAGTGGCCGCTGACTTCAATCGCCTCATTCAGAGCACCGCCCGTGTTATTGCGGAGATCCACAAC
>CAZUXX010000870.1:0-1521 GCA_964624215.1 uncultured Planctomycetaceae bacterium | reverse complement strand
GGATCACTCGACGATGTCCCGCACCCGCCGACTCTTCTGGCTCTCCACGCTCCGGGCGGTTTTCCCTCGGGTGCTGAAGATGCTGGCCGAAGAGGGCTTGGTGGTCGGGCAGACGGTCTCGGTAGATGCCACTACGCTGGAGGCGAACGCTGCGATGCGCTCGATCGTGCGCCGCTCCGATGGGCAGAGCTACGAGGCGTTCGTCACCGCGCTGGCCGAAGCCGAAGGAATCGTGGAGCCGAGCCGGGAGCAGCTCGCGCGCTTCGATCGCAAGCGGAAGAAGACGACGTCGAATCGGGACTGGCGCCATCCGCACGACCCCGATTCACGCGTGACGAAGATGAAGGACGGTCGGACGCACCTGGCTCACAAAGCCGAGCACGCGGTCGACCTGGACAGCGGAGCCCTGCTCGCGGTGCGGCTCCCGACGGCGGACCAGGGGGATACGACGACGCTGGGAGACACGTTCAACGAGGCGCAGGTGCGGCTGCAGACGATCCGCGGCGAATCGGCCCCGGAAGTCGTGGCCGACAAAGGATATCACAGCGACGCGGTGCTGGAGGACATGGATCAGCTGGGCATCCGCACCTACATCGCCGAGCCGGATCGAGGAAGACGGAAGTGGGGACGCAGGGCCGATGAGCAGAAGCGGTTGTACGGGAATCGAAGACGTCTCCGCGGGGCCCGGAGTAAACGGCTCCATCGGCAGCGCGCGGAGCGGACGGAGCGAAGCTTCGCCCACATGTACGAGACCGGGGGGATGCGGCGCCTGCATCTGCGCGGGAGTCAGAATATCCTCAAGCGGCTCCTGGTCCATGGCGCGGCGTTCAACCTGGGGCTGCTGATGCGAAAGCGTCACGGCGCGGGCACCCCGCGGCGGCAGAAGGGGCCGTTTTCCCCTCGTATTTCCTCTATTTCGGCCGTCCGCACCTTCGTCGACGACATTCGGAGCTCACTCCCGCGTTCTCGACGTCATTTGAGCCGCCATCATCCCCTCACGGCCGCCTACGCGATGTCGCTCGTCGCCGCCTGAGAAACGGCACTTCTACCACGGGCTGCTAAACAACCGGGAAGGGGACCTTGATCAGCCGTTTCCCGACCCGCGGATTCTTCCGAGTATGGCCTTGGCACAGCATTACGGAGTGCCGACCCGTCTTCTTGACTGGACGGAATCACCGCTCGTCGCGTCATACTTCGCTGCGGAGCAGGCTTCATCCGCGGCACGCGGTAAGAGATCCGAAACTGAGTTTGCGGTGGTCTGCCTCGACCTGTACCTCCTGCGGAAGGTGAAAAGTGTTCAGGCGGTGTCGGCGCCGCGGTCAGGCAACTCATTCTTGCGCGCCCAGCGCGGCTTATTCACACTTCTCCCAAGGGCGAACAGCTTTTTTGTTGAGCATTCTCGGTGGCCGAGCCTCGAAGACATCATTGAATTCGAGCGGGATCCGAACACCCATTACCACCGGCCGCCTCTCATACGACTGTCGCTGCCGGCGTCGGAGGCTGATGCCCTCCTTCGTCTTC
>CAZUXX010000869.1:0-1522 GCA_964624215.1 uncultured Planctomycetaceae bacterium | reverse complement strand
AGCCATCAGCAAGTTCCGGATTCAGCACCGCACCAGCGCAGCGGGAAGGGCGCAAACCGTACACAGGACCGCCAACCGCCCCGCAGCGTTTGCAGGCACCTACCGCGACAGGAAGGCGACGACCTGCCCGACATCCACCGGCAGGCTGACATCTTCGTAGTTCGGAAGGCTCGTCACGACCGCCTTCAACTCCGCTGGATCCGACGAGATCCACGTCGTCTCGGTCTTGTCGATCGACGCAACCCGCTCCTGGTACAGCTTTTTGAGGTTCGGGCGATTCTTCACCGTGATGACATCACCGGCCCGGACCGCAACAGACGGTTTCGTAATGGTTCGGCCGTTGAGCTGGAAATGCCCGTGGACGATCGCCTGGCGGGCCTGGGGACGAGTGGCAGCAAACCCGGCACGGCGGACCACATTATCCAGTCGCCGTTCACAAAGCGTCAGCAGCAGCTCCCCGGTATTCCCCTTCAGCCGCTTGGCCTTCTCGAAGTACCGGCGGAGATTCTTCTCACGCAAGCCGTAGTAGTACTTGATCTTCTGCTTCTCGATCAGAGCCAGACCGTGGATCGTCGCCTTCCGGCGTCGCTGAGCCATCCCGGGAGGAAACGGCTTGCGCTCCGCTGCCCGCAACGCACCAGCGCTCTCGAAGACCTGTGCATTCAGACGACGATTAATTCGTGCCTTGGGTCCCGTATAACGGCCCATACTGGCTCTCCACTTTCTCTCAATTTCCGGCCGCCGACACCTGCGGCCAGCCTGCAACAACAGCACGCCGAAGCAATGGCTCCGGTCCGGCAAGTAACAAAGGATCGAACGTTATCGTCTGCCCGCAACCGATCGTCAAGGGACGCAGCCGAATTTGTCCCAAGTTGGCCTCGCGTTCCAACCCCGGAGAACAGACCGGCACCCGAAGTCATGGTCCGGCATTCCGCATCAGCCGCGTTCTGGTCCCGACCACGATGGCATCGGGCCGGCGTTCCATCAGAGCCGGTTGATCACAATCTTGTAACTTCGTGAAACTTCGCCTGCGCGCGAGCGTCCAAGTCGCCGTTACGCTGGGAGGAGATTCAGCCCCGGGGATCGAACCAACAGGAGGCTCACGATGAACCGCGTCATGCTTGCTGAAGCCGCTGCGCTGGGAGTGATCGTCGCGATGAGCGGGGCGGGAACCCCGCTGGCCGCCGAAGACCTGGCGCGTCTGCCCGCAGTTGTTGCGCAGCCCGAGCCGGTACCTCGTATCAGCCTCGAAGGAGACTGGCTGTTGACCCTTCCCGCCGGGTGGCAACGGCGTTTGAGCATCGAGGAACTTGGAGAAGGACGCTACAGCATCCGTGGCACTGAGAAACTGGTCTCAAACGGCATCTATCAGCTCAACGTCGAGGATGCCACTCTCACCCTCGTCGCCCCCGACAAGCCAGACACGATCTTCGTGTGGGAACTGCTGAACATTAATACGCTGATCCTGACGGACCAGACGCATCGCTCCGGCGGCGAATATCGCGGTGCCACACTCAGCCGC
>CAZUXX010000868.1:0-1522 GCA_964624215.1 uncultured Planctomycetaceae bacterium | reverse complement strand
CAACGCGTTACCAGCATTGAGAACATTCCAGTAAACGCGATCTGCCCACTCTTTCCATGTTGCCTTTTCGCAACATGCCACGGCCCCGAAAGGGCTTGTCAGCAAAATCGCTACAGGCCGCGCTGCCGGAGCATTCCGTCCGGACGCGGCCTCGCTCGGCAATTCACTCGCCGAGCTTGACTTCGACCCGTCGCCCCTCGCGAGCCCCGTGAGCCGCCTGACCCGTCAGGACCTGTACCCGGCCGGTCTCCGGATCGGAAATCCGGATGGAATATCGACCATTCACGTCGAACGTGTGGGGCGAGAACGGCTCGCTGGAAGGACGCCGCACGGTATACAGCACCTCTTCCGGCTCGCGGATCACCTGGATGACCGGCTGATCAACTCCCGAGATGTGCAGTTCCGGCAGCCAGCCAGCGGGCCTGCGTCCATAGTTGTCAAACTGGCTGATCGTTCTGGGCCACCCTTCATACTGCCCCTCGGGACCATCCGCGGGGTCTGCAAACCGGGGCCAGCACTCCATCGTGATCTCGCGTCGCGTCTTGTTCATCCGGACGATCCCGTACCCGGCCATGCCGTTGTGGAGCCTCTTGGGCTCCCGTCCCAGATCGCGACCGGGGTTCGTGGCGGCATAGACCGTCACCGGGTGGTTGAAGCCGTCGCGGTGATCTCCGGTGAACTCTTCCGGCGCAGGAACGTGGTATTCCCCCTGCTGCAGAGGAGCCCACGCTCGAGGGTAGAAGTTGGCAACCGAGGGGACGCAGAACGACCAAATCGCGTCCCGGTGGGTTTCAATCCCGTGATGCACAATCGTCGCCAGATGCTGGTCCCCTGCCAGGTGAAAGATGTAGCCCCGACGCAGCGCGTCGACAGCACGATTGCGACCGGTCTGCGGCCACCCGTTCGAATCGAGGTCCGCGATCAGTCGTTGCAGCTGCCCTCCGTGATGCGTCGCCATGTTCGCAAAGATCGTTTGCGAAACGGCGATCTTCATCTGCTGCCCTTTCCAGTCCTCCGCGAACTCGTGGAGGAACTTCAACTGATCTTCACCTAACAGCGTGAGCCCCGGCACATCGAGCTTGCGGATGTCGAAGTCCGGATCGTTGAAATGGTCTGGCCTTCCGGTGCCCGAAGGGGGCATATCGGGCCGGTTGCAACCCGATTTGAACTTGCGGTCTCCGAGAATCGCGAAGCCGATCCCTCCCCACACCATGTCGGTGAAGTACGCCGTGATTCCCTGTTCCAAAGGCTCCTGGAGCCACGCCGTCGGAAGGTGGGATGTCTGCGTGCGCTCGACCATTCGCACAAAGTCGGGTGAATGCACGTACCCGCCGTCGTGATCCCGGGGCTGACCGTCGTTGTACCTGTTGCCCGGAGGGGAGACGACCTTGCGACCGCCCTGCCCCCACAGGTTCGGCTGGTAGACATCGTGATCGTCCGGTTCGCAGATCGTCGGAATACTTCGCGTCAGCTCGCGATAGCTCCAGCACCACAAATACCACTTGTAGAGGTAATCGAGGTG
>CAZUXX010000867.1:0-1528 GCA_964624215.1 uncultured Planctomycetaceae bacterium | reverse complement strand
CCCGTTCGACCGGGCCATGATGGACGGCTTCGCCGTCCGGGCGGACGACCTCTCAGAGTCCGGGGTCGAACTTCCGGTCGTCGGGGAAGTCCACGCAGGCGGCCTGTTTGAAGGCACACTGGAACCGGGTCAAGCCGTCCGCATCATGACCGGGGCGCCGGTCCCTGCGGGTGCCGACTGCGTCGTCCGCGTCGAGGACACCGATCCGGTGGGCAAGCAAGCCGTCCGTATTGCCGGCCGCTTCGCGGCCGAAATGGCCATCCAGCGCCAGGGGAGCCTGATCGCCCGCGATGCCGAAGCCTTGTGTGCAGGTCACCGTGTCCGACCGCAGGAACTCGCCTTGCTTGCCGAACTCGGGTGGAGCGAGGTGAAGGTTCACCGCCGTCCGACGGTCGCCGTACTGGCAACCGGTGACGAGCTGGTGCGGTTTGACGAGGTTCCAGGCCGCGGCCAGATCCGGAACTCAAACGAACCAATGCTCGTCGCCCAGCTCACCGGGTGGGGATGTCAGGCCGTCGGACTCGGAATTGCCCGCGACAACGAAGCCGAACTTATCGATGCGATCAGCCGCGGGCTCGAGCACGACATCCTGATCCTCACCGGAGGGGTCTCGATGGGGGCGAAAGATCTGGTGCCAACGGTACTTGCATCGTGCGGCGCCCGACAGATCTTCCACAAAGTCGAGCTGAAGCCAGGCAAGCCGATGTGGTTCGGCATCCGCGATCCAAGGGAGCCCGGAGCCCAGCGCTCCCTGATCTTCGCCTTGCCCGGAAACCCCGTCAGCAGTATGGTTTGCAGCGAACTGTTCGTTCGTCCGGCGACCCGCCGACTGGCAGGTATCGAACCCGCCCTTCGCCCGCGTCGCACTGCAAGACTGACAACAACCTGCAGTCTCAAGGACGGCCGCACGACCTGTTTCCCCGCGTCCATCAACACGGATGGCAGCGACTGGGAGGTGACTCCCGCCCCCTGGAGAGGATCGGCAGACCTGCGGGCAACGACCGACGCCAACGGGATGATTCTGTTCCCCGCCGGTGGCGGGGTCCACGAGGCAGGCTCGCAAGTAGAGGTCGTCCCCTGGTGGAACGAGGAGTGAAGCGGACCGCAGCGAGACCACGGACCAGCGGAGGGCCGGCATGAATCCGGGCCGGCACAGCCCCGACAGCACTCCAGGGAAGGAGCAGCACATGGCGACCGTCCTCCAGCAGACGGACACTTCACACAGGGAGCCCGAGACCGCCGCGCGGCCCGGGTCGGCTCCATCGCGGGCCCTCAGCGCTGCCCGCCCGGTCGCCGAGATCATCGATCAGGCCCGCACCGCGCCGGCTCCCCGGCGGGGAGCACTCGCCGTCTCCCTGGGAACGGCCCTGCTCATGTGGCTCGCCTTCTATCCCACGAACTGGGGGCCTCTCGCCTGGCTCGCCCCGATCCCCCTCCTCATGCTCGTGCGAACCGTCCGCCCGCCCAGGTGGATGTATCGCTCCGTCTTTCTCGGCGGACTCCTCTTCTGGACGATCTCGCTCCAGTG
>CAZUXX010000866.1:0-1532 GCA_964624215.1 uncultured Planctomycetaceae bacterium | reverse complement strand
GTGACATCACCCAGTCCATCGCGGCCCAGCTGGCGGTGAGAACGACGGCCACCAGACCGAGCCCGGCCGTTGCCTGTCCGCCGGGAACGAGTTGCACGTGTGGATCGGTGTCGAGCATGCGGGGCGATTCGGTGTGCTCCGAGTTGCGGATGCGGCGCGACCATGACGGACCGGCGACCAGCAGGGCAAGGACGCTCCAGACGATGAAGTAGAGGATCATCCGACCGATGACGAACCCGGGCTGGAAGTACCAGATGCGGTTCGAGACGTGCTGGATGCCATCGAAGGTTTCGGGGTGCATCCAGGGATAGACGCTCTCGAGTCCGAAGGCCCAGGGGACAAACAGGAGTGCGGACAGGGGCATCAACTGCGTTGCGCGGGTGATGGGGGTTGCTGCCGCGGTGCCCCAGTGGCCTCCGGTCAGCAGGTGAATCAGTCGGAGTGAGAGTGCTCCGAGACTGATGCTCCAGCCCCACAGGGCCGCGACCAGCCAGGCCCGATAGAACGCCACTGGCTGCCACATCGCCAGGGCGCTGATCACGATTGCGGTCAGTACGAGGGCGACCGTCAGTGTGAACTGCGGAGAGCGGCGAGCGGGGGGAGTGATACTCACGGAAGGCCCTCCAGTTGTGCGCGGTCTTCACTGGAGAGTGTGTCGAGAGGGGCGTGCTGGCTCAGTTGCAGTGCCCGCACATAGGCGGCGACCGCCCAGCGATCCTCGGGTGTGAGGAGATCGCGGTAGGGGGGCATCGGTCCTTTCCCTTCGGTGGCAACCGTGAAGAAGTAGCCGACGGGCATGGCGCGGAGCCGGTCGCTGTGGTAGGTGGGCGGGAAGGGGAAGCCGCGGCGGGGCACCATGCCTTTTCCGCTGCCTGTCAGGTCGTGACAGGGGCTGCAGGAGATTCGGAACCGGGTTTGCCCGCGCTCCAGCAGTTCCCTGTAGGGAGTGGCGGCGGAGATGGCTTCCGGAAGACGGTCGACGGGTTCTCCATTTTCGCGACCGGTGAGGGCGATCTGATCGAGGTTGAGTGAAAGGTCCTCTTCGGGGCCGCCGAGCCATGTGGACGGGTCGGCCGGGAAGGTCGCTTCCGGTAACGGCCGCGAGGCGGATCCGTTGAAGAAGGTGACTGCTTCCTGGGGATCGACCCGCCTTTGGTTGTCCATCTCCTGCGAGCAACCGACAAGCACCGCCAGGCTGAGGATTCCGATGGAACCCGCCAGTCGGTGGGGCGGCGGAGGCGAGGTGGCCTGCGGCTGTTTTGTGGATGTCGAGGTGATTTGCTCAGTCATCGGTGGGCACCTCCCACACGTTGACCGGCCGGAGTTCTTCGAGTGTCTGCCTGGTCTGCGGCAGGTCGAAAGCGGGATCCTTGGCGCTGATCCACAGGAAGAAGGCGTCGGTACTGGCGCGGCGGAAATCTTCGATTTCGAAGACCGGATGATGCAGCTTGGGAAGCCGCGACAGTGCGAGAGCTCCGATGACGGCAGCGAGGGCGGCCCCGAGGATGGTGCCTTCGAAGGTAGGGGGGATG
>CAZUXX010000865.1:0-1532 GCA_964624215.1 uncultured Planctomycetaceae bacterium | reverse complement strand
GGTATTGTTGCCCACCAGGTCGTAATTGCCTTCGCTCGTATAGAACTTGAGCGAGAAGCCGCGCACGTCGCGCCACGTGTCGGGGCTCCCCTGCTCGCCCGCCACCGTTGAGAAGCGTGCCAGCATCTCGGTCTTTGCCCCTTTCTGGAAGAGCGCCGCCCGTGTATACGCCGACACATCCTCTGTTGTCTCAAAGATGCCGAACGCGCCACCTCCCTTGGCGTGCGGCTGCCTCTCGGGCACCTTCTCGCGATTGAAGTGCGCCATCTGCTCCAGAAAGTGCACATCGTGAAGCAGAATCGGGCCGTCGGGACCGACGGTCAGCGAGTTGCGATCACTCCGGGCGGGCGCACCGGTGCTCATGGTGGATCCAGCGGGCGGCTTGTCATTTGAGGCTGACATCAGTTGCTCCTGTGGCTGAACACCGGTCTTCTTTCTGAACGACCGGGTGCTCTCTGAATTCCGGAAACTGTGACCGCTGGCCACTGTGTATGACGGCTTGGCGAACTGCTAATCCGAAGTTCGCGACGCGGCACACGCATTGATCAGTCAATGTGGACTTCGCTGGTCATGCTCCCTGTCCGCGCAGTGGCTTGAGTGCTCCGGCCCAGGCAATGACCTGGTCGAACACCTGCGCGACCGCCTGCTCGTGAAACTCTCGTGGCTTGAAGACACTGAAGTTCTCAAAGTCGTCATGGAGCGACAGCATGACCTGATTCCGCACGGTCGCCACCTGCACTTCGGCCATCACCAGCCGCAGATGTTCCACCGCGCGTACTCCACCGGCGCTGCCATAGCCGACGAACCCCGCCGCCTTGTTGTTCCACTCGGCAAAGAGGAAATCGACCGCGTTCTTGAGCGCCCCGGAGATCCCGTGGTTGTACTCGGGCGTTACAAAGACGTAGCCGTCAAACGAAGCAATCGTGGCGGCCCACTTCTTTGTGTGCTCTTTGGAGTACTGGCCCATCGAGGGCGGCACGGGTTCGTCAAGCAGAGGAAGATCGAACTCCTGGATATCCACCAGCTCGAACTCGGCGTCGTTTCGCTGCTTCGCCAAGTCAAATACCCACCTTGCCACAGACTCGCCAACACGGCCGGGGCGAGTACTTCCAAGAACGACTGCGATTCTGAGCATGGCTCATCCTTTCGGAGAGGGGCTGGTTTCTGTGCCACAGTCGCGTCCGATCGTAGTCGTCCCCAGGTGTTCGAGCCATCCCTCGCATACAGTCAACAGCGATTCACCGGATTCGGGACACGAGGACAATCCGAGATGAGGTCGAGTTGCCGGAGATCCCGCGCATCGCCGGGTCCCGCGGCACCGATGGCATCAGCAGTAGAGCATCGAAATCACTTCCCCGGCATGTTGCACGGTCCGGAAGGTCACCGGAGCCATGCCAAGGGAACGTGCGTTGCGGTGCACGCACTTCGATCGGCGCGGCAAGTTGTGGAGGAGGCCCGCCGGAAATCAGCGGGAGACGCTTGTACGCAAGAAGCTTCCCCTACGCCGCCTTTTGTAGAGTCGATCGTCGGAG
>CAZUXX010000864.1:0-1535 GCA_964624215.1 uncultured Planctomycetaceae bacterium | reverse complement strand
GAGTCCACCCGAGGCTCCGGTGACCACGGCCACCTTGCCTCTCAGGTCGGGCATGTCGGCGAGGGTCCACGCCATGTCGCCGACGTTGCAGGCAGGCGCCCCTGGCTACCGTGCCGCCGATGAGCCAATCCCGAAACGTTGAACTCGAGAAACTCGCCACCCACTATGGGGCGATACTCCTCAGAAGAAGCCGATCAACGCCACCCTGATTGGTCAACGACAACGACCCACCTCTTCGGCGATGACAGCGCGCCAGGAGCGGGCTTCACCCGGACAGTTACACATCGTGTACAGCAGCGCTTCCAGTGGTACCACCACCTCGGGCCGCATGGAGTCTGCTACTTGGTATGCGAAATTTGGAGAGACCGCATTAGCCGAATTGCTGCCGGTCGCCCTCGCGACAACTCAATGTCCAACAGCCCGACGAAACCGCCCGTTTTCCTATCGGCTTTCCAGTCAAGTCCTAGCTGAGCCCTCTTACGGCGTGACATCCGATGAACATCACCGAAGAGCCACTCAGCAGCTGCTGCCGTGCCATATGACGTGAAGCCACAGCACAACACGGCGACCCGTGGATGATCAGCGAAAGGACTGCGGGTTACCACAACAAAGCCCACATCCCGGTTGGGCATGCCCTCATCGATCGGCAGGGTCTCGAAGGCGATCGTAGTTTCACCTACCTGGGCTCTCAGTCGATTATCGTCGAACTCGACGCCTTCAGGCACAAGCACCTCCAAAAGGCGCCGGGCAAAGCGATTCTTGGCTGGTCCCCCCAACAGCACGACATCCGAATCCAGACGATTGACGATCCGCTCAGACAAATGCACGCGCAGCGCTTTTCGTCGATAGTACTTGCCCAACATCCTCGCAACATGCGCCGTTCCAAGCACGCCGCCAACTCCGGTAAGTGGACGCACCACTGCTGCCCCGATTGAACTAACGGTCGTCATGGAGGTGGTCACTACTACGTCCAGGGGCTCCGTTGGAGTGAGACGCAGAAGGGAGCGAGCCCGAAGCAGTCGCCACATCCAACCGACGCCCAAACCGACGGGGGCGAGTTATCTCCCCTCAATCCCCCGTAGGCCCTAGACTATCAAGCACTCACATCCCATCCTAAGGCAGAAGTAATTGAAGCCAGCATCTCTGCGTCGCACCCAACCGCGTAATCGAGAGCGAACTCCGCGTCTAAAGCAGGGCCTATCGCGCCTCTGACGACGGAGACACATCCGGCTTGCCTTGCAACTAGGTCAGCTGCCGCGATATCCCAGGCCTTTAGACCGTTCTCAGCAAAGCCGGACCACACACCTGACGCTACGCGCACGATGTCAAGGGCGGCACTTCCGCTCTGCCTGAATATGAAGCCAGAGGACAGTAACCGGCGAAACTGCTCGGATAGACGACCTGCATCCTCTCGACTGCATTCATTCAATCCGATAGCGATGATGTCCCGGCGCGGAACATTGCGCTGAATGTCGACCCACGCTCCGCCATCTCGAATCTGCGACGGTCTCGTCTTGATTGCTCGAAACGTCCGG
>CAZUXX010000863.1:0-1539 GCA_964624215.1 uncultured Planctomycetaceae bacterium | reverse complement strand
AGACTGAGATACTTTTTGGACATGGCGATTTACGGCTCTTCCTCGATCGGGTCGCGAATGCGGACCGGGGTAGCCCTCGTGGCGGGAAACAATCCTGACAGGGAAATCTGTGTCGATCACCCCGTCTTGTCTGGATCGGCACGATTTGCCGACCCGAATCAGTCGCCCCGGGAGATTTCCGATTGGAACGAAAGGAACGGTTCCAACGGTGAAACAGCGACCGATCGCCAATCATAACCGTCGGATTCGTGGCAAGACGGGAAACATTCAACGTCTAGTCATTCTACGGCGAGCGACCGCAGCTGCAAGAAGATTGTCCCGCCGCAGCATGGCAACGGCACGTCATGATCCCCCGGAGTCGCGCTAACCGGCCTCAACCACGATCAGGGTGGAATGCACGCAAGCCCCCCCCTCCATTCCACCAACCGATCACGCACTCGGCGGGACACCCAGTGACTTTCCGCCATCAATCGCAATCGCCGTCCCCGTGACCATCACGGCTGCGTCTGACACGAGGTAGACAATCGACTCGGCAACCTCTTCGGGCGTCACCATCCGCCCCAACGCCGCGGCCATCGGACTGGCCTCGATGATCGCCGCCGCAGCCGCGGCCGGATCCTCCCGCGACGCCAGGTCAGAATCCATGATCTCCGTATCGCTGACGGGGCCAGGACACACGCAATTGACTCGAATCTTCTCGCGACTGTGCGACAGCGCCAGAGCCCGTGTCAGTCCGACCAGAGCCAGCTTGCTGGTCGAATACACCGGGTCGTGAGCCCGAGGCAATAGCCCGGCGTTACTGGCGGTCTGCACGATGCAACCGCCACCGACCTTCCGGAAGTGCGGGATCGCGAACTTCGCTCCGAAAAACGCCGCCTTCAGATTCGTGTCCAGGCAGCGGTCCCACTGCTCCTCCGAAATGGCATCCACCTGGCCCACCTGCACGACCCCGGCGTTGCTGACCAGAATATCGAGCCGTCCGTGCACCGACGCAGCACCGTCAATCAGATCCCTCAACTGCCCCAGATCACGCACATCACAGATGCGGGTCGTGATCGACCGCCGACGGAACTCCTCCGCATCGCGCGGCTCCTGCAGATCGCCAACCACCACGCGCACACCACGGTCCGCCAGGGCGAACGCCGTGGCGCGACCAATCCCCTGAGCACCTCCCGTGACAACGGCAACTTGCTCTTCCAGTGGCATACGAATCGGAATGGCGAGAGTCGTACAAGGAAATGGAACCGGAACGAAAACCGATGATCATAACGGCTCCGGGAAGTCGACTCACCCGCTCGATCCCGGTTCCTCCCGACACCGCGACACCGGCGACCTCACTTATGCCCCCGCTCCCTCTGGCCCCCCGCATCCGGAAGGCTTATCGTAAATCCCATTACAGATCTCGCATGCGACACTGTTTCGGAGGCTGCCAATGAACCGCCGGGAACTCCTGCAGCGCGCCGGGTGTGGATTCGGCATGATTGGACTCGCCTCACTCCTCAACCAGGAAGGCCTGCTCGCCGATGCCACCCTCGACAG
>CAZUXX010000862.1:0-1550 GCA_964624215.1 uncultured Planctomycetaceae bacterium | reverse complement strand
CGTCCGCTTCCAGTTGCGGACATCCGGAGCAGCCGGAGAAAAGGTCCGCGTTCGATTACTCCTCGAAAAGCCGGGCACGCCGGGGGAATTTCAGGAGCTGCCGATTACCGGCAACGCGAAACCGTTCGAAGAAATCGAGATCCGTGGCAATCAGTCGGTCGAACCACGCGAACTGAGCTTCGTGGCCGAACAGGCCGGCGAATACAAACTGGCCGTCGAGGTCGTTCCGTTGGACCGCGAGGTGAAGCAGACCAACAACCGCTACGAGACGGTCGTGACAGTCCTCAAGGGCGGGTTGAAAGTCGCTTACTTCGCAACGTCGCAAAGTCCCGAACCACGGTTCGTCGCCGAGCTCAACCGAAATGCCCGCATCCAGCTGGATGTCATCCGCATCGCAGGCGGAGCGTTCCTCTCCCGTCAGACTATCGATCCGCAACTCTTTCAACCCGGTCAATATGACGTCTACCTGATCGGAGACATCCCCGCGTTCGTCTTTCGACAGGGAGGAGAAGACCTTCTCATCGAGCTCGCCCGCCGCTGCGAGGAAGGGGCCGGCCTCGCCATGCTCGGGGGCACCTTCAACTTCGGTGCCGGGGGCTATGCAGGGACGCCGCTCGAACCTCTCATGCCCGTGCGCATGTCCACCGCCGAGCGTCTCGAAATCGGTCAGGTGCAGCCCCCCGAGCAGTACATCCCGCCACCGATCCGCATGCTCCCCGCGCCCGATGGCCTCAATCATTATCTGATGCAGGTTGGGCCACGCAGTGATCAGGTGTGGGCATCATTGCCCTCGCTCAGGGACGGTGCCAATCGACTCGAGCCGGCGAACGTCAACGTCAGTGTGCTGGCATGGACTGAACAGCAGCAACCGCTTCTGATCGGCACCGACACCGGCCGTGCCCGTGTGCTCGCCTTCGCAGTCAGCGACACCTGGCGCTGGTGCCTCCACGGCTACGAAGAAGTGCATCACCGCTTCTGGGAGCAGATGCTCCTGTGGCTGGCACGCATGGAGAATCAGACCGATCAGCCCGTCTGGGCCCGCGTGACACCCCGTAACTTCTCTCCGGGCGATCGCATCCCGATTGTGGTCGGAGCACAAGACGAACAGCAGCAGCCGATCACCGATGCCGTCTTCCGTGTCGAAGTCACCTCACCCGATGGCCGCGTACACCCGCTGTCTGCCCAGCAGGCCGGTGACGAAAGCCTGGCCGAGTTCATCGACACCGCGGAGCCGGGTGATTACTGGGTCACCGTCTCGGCCCAGAAGGACGGGCAGTTATTCGGCCCGGCCGCCCGAACTCGATTCATCGTCGACAGTCGCGATGTCGAGCTCGACAATCCCGCTGCCGATCCCGACCTGATGGCCGAGATCGCCACGATCACGGCGACAGTCCCCATCTCTCCGGAAGACTTCGGCAGCTTCATCAAGGACCTCGTCGATTCCGGCCTGGCCGCCGACGTCACCCGCTACCGTCAGACCAACCTGTGGGATGGCTGGCCTCTGCTGCTCGTCTTCTCCACCCTGCTTGTGGCCGAGTGGTTCTTGAGAA
>CAZUXX010000861.1:0-1551 GCA_964624215.1 uncultured Planctomycetaceae bacterium | reverse complement strand
CAGTGACCGGCCGGCGAGGAAGTATCCGGTGTTGGTGGTGTGATCATCGCGGCGGGTGATCAGCCAGGTGAAGAAGGCGACCAGCCCGGTGAACAACAGGAACGACCCCAGCGTGAGAGCAGACATGGCGTGTCGCGGGCGAGGCAGGCGCGGAACAGGATCCGATCAGAGTCTCGCAGGATCGCGACGCACGTGAGAAATGGCAACGCTGCTGAGCCGGGGAAGGAGGTGATGCGCGTTCTCCGGGCGGGCGGATCCCGCGCGCGGGATCCTGGCGGAACGTGCACGGGTGGTTGAGCCCCCCGCGCCCCCGTCGACACAAACCCGATCGCGTGTGAGACGCTCAGAGCAGCGCTGGAGGGGATGCAGGGCCCCAGTCAGGTGACGTCCCAGGTCTCTCCGCTTTCGAAGAGGGCCTGGAGGTCGGGTTCGCCGAGTTTCGCCCGGGCGGCGTGCAACTGATTATCGACCGCCTGGTCGTAGGTCGGCTTTTCGACACAGCGGAAGACTCCCATCGGCTCGGGCATCTCGGGCCACCGCATCCGCGCCAGGCGGAAGGCATGGGTAGGGTCTTCGGCCGTTTCGTCGTGGAAGAGCAGGTCATCCTCGCGGCATTCTGCGAGGGTGACCTTCTGAGGTTCGCCCTTGCCGTCCAGACGGATGCCGAGTTCGCGGTTGGCTCCGTAGATCAGGGGTTTGCCTGCTTCGAGATAGATGCAGTTCTCGAGCTTCGCTTTCTTGTCGGATGCGAATTCGAAGGCCCCGGTGTTGAAGACGTTGCAGTCCTGGTAGACCTCGACGAACGCTGCCCCCTTGTGGTGGGCGGCACGCTCCAGCACCATCGTCAGGTGCTTGATATCGACGTCGACACCGCCGGCGACGAAGGTGGCTTCTGACCCGAGGGCCACGCTGAGGGGAGTCAGCGGATAGTCGACCGATCCCAGCGGCGTACTCTTGGTGCGCTGCCCGAGCGGGCTGGTGGGAGAATACTGCCCTTTCGTCAGTCCGTAGATCTGGTTGTTGAACAGGATGATCTTGATGTCGATGTTGCGCCGCAGCGCATGCATCAGATGGTTTCCGCCGATCGACAGGGCGTCTCCATCGCCGGTGATGACCCAGACCTGCAGGTCGGGGCGGGAGACCTTCAGCCCCGTGGCGACTGCCGGTGCGCGTCCGTGAATGCTGTGCATGCCGTATGTGTTCATGTAGTAGGGGAAGCGGCTGGAGCAGCCGATCCCGGAAATGAACACAATCTTCTCGCGGGGGATCTCGAGGGTCGGCAGGACCTTCTTCATCTGTGCGAGGATCGAGTAATCGCCGCACCGCGGGCACCAGCGGATCTCCTGATCGCTCGCGAAATCTTTGGGCGTCAGGACAGGAAGGTCGACTTCTGCAGACATGGAATGGACCTCAGCGGTTGGTCGGGCAGGTCGGCTGCACCGCGAAAACACGAATGACGAAATCGTTGTGAATCATGGCTTCGTTCAGGGGGCTATTGCCGCTGGAGCCCCTCGTCGATCCTGTTCGTCAATTCGGTCACGAGGAACGGCT
>CAZUXX010000860.1:0-1551 GCA_964624215.1 uncultured Planctomycetaceae bacterium | reverse complement strand
CAGCCGTCGCCAGCAGCGCTCGCAGGTGCACGTCGGGTAACCCCCCTGCACAACCGGCAGGATTCGTATCGACACAGCGATTCCTGCCGGGTCTAATGTCGCCGCACCACCGGTGTGTTTCAGGACGAAACTGCGCAAAAGCTGCGGGAACAGACGCCTGCAGCGGCGCTTCAGCGAACGGATGGAGCCGTGGGAAGCTACGCGAGACTGATCCCCTATTTCTGGACGTATCGACGCAGTCTGGGGATCTCGGTGATCTTCGGGGTCATGGTGGCCGTCCTCTGGGGCGCCAACCTCTCCTTCGTCTTCCCCGTCGTCAACGTCCTCGTCGACGGCAAGGATCTGCACGGCTACGTCGCCGAAAGCATCGAGCGCAACGAGGCCGAAGCCCGCGAATGGGAACAGGCATACACCCAGGCCGAGCGTCGGCTGGCACGCCTGCCCTCCACGGGCAGCGACGCCCTCGAGGAACGCGAAGAACTTGAAGGGACCCGCGTCCGGGCCGATCGCAAACGCAACGAGGCCGACAGCCGCGCCTGGAAGTGGAAGTGGGTCGAACATTACGTCATGCCCTGGGTTCCCCACGGCCGCTTCGAAACGCTCGCCAGCGTCATGGGCCTGGTGCTCCTCGCCACCATGCTCAAGGGACTGTTCATGTTCCTCCAAGACGTCACCGTCGGACGCGTCGTCCAGCTGGCGGTCATGTCTCTTCGCAAAGAGGCACTCAGGCGTACCCTCGCACTCGACTACCCGGCCCTCTCCGCACACGGAGCCCCCGGCCTGATGACCCGCTTTACCTACGACACAGAGCAGGTCGCCCTGGGGATGCACATGGTGGGAGGCCGGCTCGTCCGGGAACCTCTCAAATGCGTCGCCTGCGTCGTGTGCGCCTTCTGGATCAACTGGCGGCTGACACTGCTCTCGCTGATCTTCGCCCCGCTGATGGCGTTCTTCTTCGTCAAGTACGGCCGCTCCGTCAAACGCGCCAGCCGCAGAATGGCCGAGAGCATGTCCCGCCTGTACCGCATCCTCGAAGAAACCTTCGAGGGAATGAAGGTCGTCGTCGCCTTCGATACCGCCTCGCGGCATCGCACCGACTTCCACCGCGAATACAAGCACTACCTCTCCAAAGCGCTGAAACTCAACCGCGTCGATGCCATCGCCAAACCCACCTCCGAAGTCCTCATCCTGATGGCTCTGTTCGTCGCCCTGCTGCCGGCCACGTACCTCGTCATGAGTGGCGAAACGACCGTGTGGGGAATCAAACTCGCCTCCGACAAGGTCGACTTCGCCACCCTCTCCGTCCTCTACGCGATGCTGGCAGGCATGCTCGATCCCTGCCGCAAGATGTCCAACGTCTACTCACGGCTGCGCAAGTCAGGAGCCTCCATCGACCGTGTCTTCGAACTCATCGACCAGCGCGCCGACATCTGCGACCCGCCGGGAGCACTCCCCCTGCCCCCGCTGTCACGACGACTGGAATTTGATGACGTCACCTTCACCTATCCAAGCCAGTCCGTCGCCATCCGTCGTGGGCCGGTCCTGCGACGC
>CAZUXX010000859.1:0-1553 GCA_964624215.1 uncultured Planctomycetaceae bacterium | reverse complement strand
CCTTGATCTTGTTGAATCCGATGGCGTCGACGAGATAGATCGAACGCAGGATGAAGCGGAGCTGTCCGGCATTGAGTTCCGGCACGAGCACCCGTTTGTAGCGGGACAGGATGTTTCCCAGGTTCTTCGGGAAGGGGCGGAGATACCGCAGGTGACAGTGCGCGACGGAGTGACCGAGCTTGCGGGCCCGCCGCGTCGCTGTTCGCACTGCTCCGAAGGTCCCGCCCCAACTGACGACCAGCAGGTCCCCTTCCTCGGGCCCGTCGACCTCCTGGAGGGGGATCGACTCGGCAATCAGGTCGACCTTCCGCTGACGGATTTCCGTCATGTGCTGGTGGTTGTCGGCGTCGTATGAGACGTTTCCTGTACGGTCTGCTTTCTCCAGCCCTCCGACGCGGTGCTCCAGTCCCGGGGTCCCGGGGACCGCCCACGGCCGCACGAGGCGATCGTCGCGGAGATAGGGCAAGTAGCCCTCGTCGCTGTTGGGTTGTGTCGGGTGTCTGGGGACGATGGGCCTGAGGGAATCGATGTCGGGGATTCTCCAGGGCTCGGATCCGTTCGCGATGTAGCCATCGGTCAGCAGCATGACGGGGGTCATGTGTTCGATGGCGATCCGCATGGCCTCCTGCATCATGTCGAAACAGTCCGAGGGCGACTGGGCTGCGAGTACCGGCATGGGGCAGTCGCCGTTGCGTCCGAAGTAGCTGAGGAACAGATCGGACTGCTCGGTCTTGGTGGGCAAGCCGGTGCTGGGCCCGCCTCGCTGGACATTGATGACGACCAGGGGGAGTTCGGTCATGACGGCCAGGCCGATGCCTTCGCCCTTGAGCGCGATGCCCGGCCCGCTGCTGGCTGTGACGGCCATTGTGCCTCCGAAGGAGGCGCCGATGACGGATGTAATGGCGGCGATTTCGTCCTCCGCCTGAAAGGTGCGGATTCCGAAATGCTTCAGTTGGGCGAGCTCATGCAGGATGTCGCTGGCGGGGGTGATGGGATATCCGCCGTAGAACAGTCCCCGCTCCGAGTTGCGGGCGAGGGCGGCCATGCCGAATGCGAGGGCCTCGTTTCCGGTAATCTTGCGGTAGCGTCCCGGAGGCAGGTCGGCGGGGTCCACGTGGTAATGGACGGTGAACGTTTCGGTGGCGAGGCCGTAGGTGTAGCCGGCCTTCAGTGCACGCAGGTTGGCCTCGAGCACTTCGGGTTTTTTGGCGAATTTGCGGCGGACCCAGTCCTCGGTGGGACCCGAGTCACGGTCGTACAGCCAGTACACCAGGCCCAGAGCGAAGAAGTTGCGGCAGCGATCGGCTTCGCGCTGGGAGAGTCCCAGTCCTTCGACGGCGTCGCGTGTGAGCCGCGTCATCGGAACCTTGTGGACGCGGTAGGCGGCCAGCTGGTCGCCGTCATCGAGCGGGTTGGCGTCGTAGTGTGCCTTCGTGAGGTTGCTTTTGTCGAAGGCATCCTCATTGACGATCAGCGTCCCGCCGCGCCGCAAGTCGCCGAGGTTGGTCTTGAGGGCCGCCGGGTTCATGGCGACGAGGGTGTCGACTTCATCC
>CAZUXX010000858.1:0-1555 GCA_964624215.1 uncultured Planctomycetaceae bacterium | reverse complement strand
GCTCGAGCTGACGCCGCATCGTCTCGCGGACCGCACGCTGCTGTTCCGACCCGATGGACTCGCGGCTGAGCAGCTCCAGACCGGTCCTGATCGGCGCCAGCGGATTGCGAAGCTCATGCGCCAGCAACGCCAGAAACTCGTCCTTCCTGTTGCCGGCATCCTGTAACTGCGCCGTCAGCCGTTCGACTTCACGGATCCGCATCCGCAATTGCCGGTAACGCGTGGTCGCCTGATGCGACAGGACAATCGCCGCCAGACCAACCACCCCGTACACCAGCAGGGCCAGTTGATCCGCAGGATCCCCCACGAACAGACTGTTCTCCGGCGGGATGACGTAATGCGCCGCCGCAAAAATTCCCCGGCCCAGCGCAAACAGCGCTGGTCGCGGTCCAACCAGCCAGGCCGTCAGCAGCACGGACGCAAAATACATCCCGAAGGGAACCCGCGTTCCCAGCCACGGTTGCAACAGCACTCGCAACCAGGTGGCAATCACCGTCAGCGCGATTGCAACGCCGTAGCGGCAACAGATGCCTTTGAGCGAATGAGAACGCCATCGAGAGGAAGCCATCGCGAACATCCTTGCAAAGCGCTCGGCCGATTCCGGACTCGTGGTCTCCGCCCACGCTGGCGAGATGAACGGAATCGGCTCAACTCAGCAGACGTTGTATCGATCAATACTCCGGAATGAAAGCCGCCCGCATTCGTCCGCTCACACCCCCTCCTGACAACCGGGCGCAGTTCCTCCGACGGCGTGATCGCACCCGCACAAGCGATCGTCACTCCGAGACCACTGCAGCGGTCAGCCGGGCAATCCCTCGTCGGACATCGCGGCTCTACCTCGCGCGTGCTGACGAGCGCCACTGCGGCCAGCTTCCCGACAACCCGTTACGCGACCGTGTCGTCCGGGAACGACTCCCGTTCGTCCCCCATGATCGCGGTGCCACCGCCCGTTAATGCAGCTGTCGGGAACTCCCTCTCTGCACCAGAGTCGCAAAGCCATTGCACTGACAGAAGTTGCGCAGAGACAGCCCTGCCCGAATCGCCACCCGGTGTATCATTTGCATGCCGGGCCCCTCAAAAACCGGTAGTGACCGGAAGCGCACAAGTCACCACAATGCGCCTTCCGCTCTTGGGGAAAAGGAAGGAATCATGAGCGAAGCGTCCGCGCCGGCGGCAAAAGCAAAGAAGCGACGCCGTTGGCCCCTCCTCCTCTCGGGTTGCCTTCTGCTTGTGGCACTCGTCGTCATTGGTGTCGGCTACGTCCTCAAATCCCTCCATGATGTCCCGCAGTTCTACGAAGAAGCCCGCGCGTCGCTCGCCAGCGCCGAAGTCCGTGAAGAGAAGGCCCAGGAGTTCGAAGCCCTCACCGAAGAACTTCTCGAAGCCGTCGAGAGCAATGAGGGAGAGTGGGAACAGGCCTTCACCCAGGATCAGATCAACGCCTGGTTGATGGAAGGGCTTCCCCGACTCCCCGAAAAGGTGCTGCCGCGGGGTGTCAAAGACCCGCTCGTGGAACTGTCCGAAGGTCAGATCAGGCTCGGCTGCTGCAGCCGAG
>CAZUXX010000857.1:0-1557 GCA_964624215.1 uncultured Planctomycetaceae bacterium | reverse complement strand
GGCCCTCACCCTAAGTCCCTCTCACTCAGGGAGAGGGACTTTCAGACACAACAGGTTGTCTTTCTCCCTTCTCCCGAACGCCTTGCCGGAAGACGGGCAGAGGCCGAGGGCCTTAGTGCCTTAGCTGGCCGGAGTCGCGGTCGGCTGCATCTCAAAACTTGACGATGCCGGCGCGTTCATGCCGCCCAAGCCGAGGCTCTCCAGCGGGATGACGGTCGCGTTGGTGGGCGCGGCAATCGAGGCGATCTCGTTGAAGCGCGACTGAGTGATGTTCATCGAGAACGAGAGCGTCGGCGCGGGGCCATCCAACTCCACATCTTCGCCCATCTCTTCGGCCATCGCCATCAACGTGCTCATGTCAAAGTGCATCGACACCTGCGTGTCACGGGAGTAGAAATCGTCCAGCCCGATGGTCGTGACAATGTCGAGCGTCAGGCCATTGAACATGTTCGACATGATCATCTCAAACTCGGCCATCTCGTCCGAGTCCAGTTCCAGACCCTGCGCTTCAACCGACTGCAGCATCAGGTCGCGCATAGCCGGGTCGTTCATCATCGCCTGATAGTCGAGGATGCTGTGGAAGACGGCGACTGCTGACCCATCTGCGGCGGTCGAATCTTCCAGACGTTCGATGCTCATGAACGAACTCAGGAAGTCAGGGTCGGTGAACTTCGACAGCAGTTCGGGGTCCATCGCGCTGTTGACCGAACCCATCGAACCCATCGTGTCGGACATCGCCACGACCTGCTGCATCAGCCCGCCGAGGTCGATGCCGTACCAGCCCATCGGGAACGACTCGCCCATTTCACCGAGGGCGTCGCGCAGGGTGGTGAAGTTCAGGTAAGCGATGCCGTCCGTCAGGACAATGTCGAGCGGAATGGACGCCGGGATTTCGCCGCCGGTTTCCTCAACCAGTGCTTGCGGCAGGTTGAGCACGAGCGAGACATCCACCGCGACCGCTTCGAGCATCGACTCAACAAAGTCGGCATACGCCTGCGAGTCGGCCATCAGCGCCAGCATTTCGTCCGGCGTCGTGGTGAGCGCCGACGTATTGCCGACGACTTCGCCATCACCGGTCAGCGAAAAGCTGACGTTGCCCGGCATGTCGGGGATGTTGGCGATCGTAAAATCGAGATCCAATTCAAAGGCTGCCGATTCCAGTTCCAACATCGCCTGCTGGTTCTGGCGCACGATGTCGCAGTCCGCTTCCGCCATGTCACCGCAAAACACGGGCACGGTGGACTGGGCTTGCGCGAATCCGAACACTCCGAAAAGGAGTACGGCGATAATTATCATTCGCTTCACGATATCCTCCTGTTGCACAGAGACAATCCGTTTACCCCAGCGGGTAAGCTTACGGAGATTGTATCGATAGATTAGCAGGCTGTCAGCCGATGTGACCCCCACTTAATAGGTCTTTCATGACTGCAAGCGTGTTATGGCAAGCGGCCCTATACTGCAAGCATGGAAGCCGTACCGTTAGCCCTACAGCCGCCTGTCGCCCCGTGCGTCATTCGCCCCGTTGAAAGGGCAGACGTGACCCCGCTGCGCGCTTGC
>CAZUXX010000856.1:0-1570 GCA_964624215.1 uncultured Planctomycetaceae bacterium | reverse complement strand
CCTGTCTCGCTCGCGGCCATCGAAGCCATGTTCCGCTCACGGGGACGCGAAATGCCGGCTGCAAACCGGCTCCAGGCACGACTCCCCGAAGGGGCCCTCGCCCTCGCGAACCCCGTCGGCACCGCACCGGGTATCTGGATGGAAGTCCCCCTCGGAGAACGGACATGCCGCATCGCCGCCTTCCCGGGCGTTCCCTCCGAAATGAAGCGCATGTTCCGCGAACAGATGCAGCCACGCCTGCTCAGCGGCCGGGTCATTCGAAAAGCCCAGTTGAACTGCTTCGGCATGGGGGAATCCCGCACCGAGGAACTGCTCGGCGACCTCACCATGCGCGGCCGCGACCCCGAGATCGGTATCACGGCTCACGAAGCGACAATCTCCTTGCGGATCATCGCACAGGCCGAGTCCGAAGCCGATTGCCAGCACAAGCTCGACCTCGCCAGGCAACAGCTCCGTGAGCTCCTCCGGGAAGCCATCTTTGGTGAGGACGAACAGGAACTCGAAGACGTCGTCGTCGATCTCCTCCGCGAACGTCAGGTGACCGTTGGAATCTGCGAGGGGGCCACCGCAGGCAATCTCGTCCAGCGAATCCTGCACGCCGATGCCGGCCGGGGAGCCTGTGCCGGAGGAATCGTGCTCGGTCCCCCCGGCACTCAACCGTTCTTCGAATCGCTCAACCTCCCGGAACTGCGCGGCACCGAGGCAGGACAGGAAGCCGCAGGCCGTCTCGCCTCTGCCTGCCGCGACCGGTTTGGCGCCGACTACGGCCTCGCCATCACCGGTTGGGGAACAACCTGGCTCGAAGGCGGAACCGACGTCGCCGCCGTCTGGCTCGCCCTCTCAGGTCCCGAGGGAGTCACCACCGCCGAGGCTCGCTCCACCGGGAATCCCGCAATCTTCGCATCCCGTACCGCCAAGCACGCCCTCGATCTGCTGCGCCGCCGCTTGCTCGATCTCCCCCTCACGATCGAACGCTGATCGTGGCTCCACGACACCGGAGCGGGCAATCCTGAGCCTGCGACTACCCGCCCACCGCCTGGTCGTCATCATCCGCCAGCTGGATCGATTCCGGCTCGGAGGCCGCCGATTCTTGGAGCGATCCGCCTTCGTCCGGTGCGGCCTCCGGCTTCAGCGGCGGCAGCCCGGCGAGTTCCCGAGTCAATGCATGCGTCAGCTCGCCACCTCGCGTCAGCAGGGTCCCGGCGATCACTTCATCCGTCATGTCGATGACGAGATCGCCCTCGCGAATCAGCGACTTCAGAAACGTCGTCACGTTGTTCGAAAACATCTGACTGGCGTGACGCGGAATCTCCGACGCAAGATTCTCTGGCCCCAGAATCGTCACCCCGTCGACAGTGACCGTCCGCCCCGGCTCCGTCAGCTCACAGTTCCCCCCGCGCTCCGCAGCCAGATCGACAATCACAGAGCCCACCGGCATCGCCTGCACCATTTCTTTGGTGACCAGCACCGGAGCCTGCTTGCCGGGAATCGCTGCCGTTGTAATCACCACATCCTGCTGCGACAGCAGCCCGGTCATGAACTCCCGCTGCTTGCGGTAAAACTCTTCATC
>CAZUXX010000855.1:0-1570 GCA_964624215.1 uncultured Planctomycetaceae bacterium | reverse complement strand
TGGGATCCACAGGCGGTGCAGACAACGGCGATCGGCATCAGACGCCTCGACAGAGAGGGGAAGGTGTGCGGCGGATCCAACAGACTCGTCGCGTCGCTGGCAGCGTCGGTCTCAAGAGGTCCTGGCCTTGGGTCATGCAGACGCTGCTACAAAGATCCCCTACGGGATCAGTTGCCCGAAACGCAAAGCAGGTAGCACCGGTTCAAACTAACTTCGGCCCCAACGGAAGTAAACGCGCAACTCCCGTTTCTCCGGCCCAGTGGTCCGTCGCCCTCCTGCGGACGGCCTTCCGGCCTTTACAGCACCCGCACCCACAGCGCCTTCAGATACTCCGTCTCCGGGCAGTCACCCGCAATCGGATGATCCGACGCAGCCCCGGTCCGGTCGAGAATCTGCAGGCGGCGATCGGGGGGAGTCGCACTGCACACGATCCGCTGGAACTCCTCCGCCGGCAGCAGACCCGAGCAGCTGCACGTCAGCAACAGTCCACCCGGCTCCACAAGCTGGAGCGCGAGCCGATTGAAATCGAAGTACTTCCGCTTGCCGCTTTCGATTTCGGACCGCCCGTTGATCAGCTTCGGCGGATCCAGCACCACCGTGTCGTAACGCTTTCCGTTCCGGAGCATGTCCCGCATGTAGGCGAACGCATCCGCATGGACCAGCCGGGGCCGCACGCGATTGCGTGAGGCGTTCTTCCGGGCCGTTTCAATCGCCTGCTCGTCCAGATCGACACCGGTGATCGTACTCTCCGGATGAGTCAGCGCCGCAGAGATCGTAAAGCCCCCGGTATAACAGCACAGATCAAGCAGTGATTGGCCCCGGTGCCAGGCACTCAGCCGCCGCCGATTGTCCCGCTGGTCACAGAAGAACCCGGTCTTGTGCCCCCCACCCAGATCGACGACGAACTCGGTCCCGTGTTCGTTCACGCTGACCTGATGCGGGCAATCGCGACTGACCAGCAATTCTCCCTCGAATCCTTCCTGCTCGAGGGTGTGAGGCCCCGTACGGACCATCCAGTGTGGTACACCGGCAATCCGGCACAGCCGGTCCAGCAGCGCCGCTGCCCGCTGATACATCGCCAGCGAGTACGCCTCCGCAACGAGTGCATCCCCGTACCGGTCAACGACAATGCCGGGAAGCCCATCGGCTTCGGCATGCACGACGCGGTAGGCATTCGTAACCTCGGGAAGCTTCAGCCACGCATTCCGTAGCTCGACCGCCTGCCGGAGCCGTTCCTCCCACCACTCCGCATCGAGCGACTCCCGTCCCCGCGCAAGCACGCGCACCGTCACCTCGGCCCGCGGGTTGTACACCCCGACCCCGATCAGCTCTCCGTCAGGGGTCCGCAGGGTCACCAGATCCCCATGTCCTGCGGCCGGAGCCTCCCTCAACCGCTTTCTGAACAGGTTCACGTGCCATGTCGGCGACTTGACAACGCACTCCGCCAGAGGCAATTCCACCTCGTCCAGTTCACGCGGACGCACATGCTCCGGAGACAGCGCACGCTGCGGACGCCGCGACACTCGCAACTTCGAAGAAGACGATCGGGACGAACCGGAAGACGACGGAG
>CAZUXX010000854.1:0-1572 GCA_964624215.1 uncultured Planctomycetaceae bacterium | reverse complement strand
GGTAGGTCACTCCGACGGTGCCGTCGGCTTCCCGGCTAAGTTCAAAGTGTGCGGGCTCCTGCCGATCGCCCGTTCGGGACTCGAACCACGCCTGCTGTTGCAACATGGCCAGCCGGAAGGATTCGAATGCGGGACCGCCCCGCTCGTAATGGACGCTGATGTTCGCCTGCATCAGGGAACCGTCGGGTGTCTTCCCGAGTTCCTCGATGCGGTCGAGCGAGACGCTGGTGCCTCCGCTGCGTCGCAGAATGGGTGGTTTCTCGTTGAGCGGGCCGAGACCCACTTGCCGGGGGGCGGCAGCCAGGTCAACGGCGAACTCACCGCGAATCCGGGCGGTGACTGTGTCACCTGCGAGAAGCGGATGCCCTTGCGGAATCAGGAGGGCGACGTCCCACGTGGCCGATCCGTCAGGGAGAAACTCCGGTTCACGACGGGCCAGAGGGTTGAAGGGATCGAGTGACTGGTCGGCGGTGACAACGGTGAGGTCTGCGTCGGCGGTCGTCGCGAACAGGGGATGCAGTCGTGGTTCCGCGATTGCCCGCAGCCGCAGATTCAGAAGCGGTATCCCGCCCGTCCGGATTGACGCGCGCACGAGTTCGATGCGGAAGGCACCGGCCGATGTCGCTGCCACGGGGTCTCCACTGGCGTCTGGTTGAGCCTCTTTGCTGGTGAGGATGACCCGGTGTTCGGCGGGCACGATGCGGAGCGAGGATGCGCGGGTGAGATCGGCGATGGCCTCCCAGAAGGTGGTGTTTTCCCACCCGATGTCGACCGACGCGGGGGCGTCGCTGCCGAGTCTCAGCTGGATGTCGTTGCGGGTCGCCTGGCTCAGCTGTTTTGCGGCCTCGGCCAGAGAGAAGGTCCCGTGCAGCGTGATGCGGGTGGGCTGGGAATCCTGTTGGGCGAGTTGCTGCTCCAGGTGAATGCGAATCTGACGCACGCCTTCCCGCACCGAGGGATCTTCGAGCAGGTCGACCGGGGGGAGATGCTCAAGAACTGCCGGACCGGCCGAGAGCAGTTGCCGGGTGGCCTGCTGACGTGTGGTCAGCGAGCCACTGCCCAGGTCGTCGATGAGTCGTTCGATCTGCTGATCTGTCAGGTCGGGCGGCTCGAATGCATCGAGAGATTGTCCGGGAATGACCAGTGCGATCGCCAGGGAGAACGCGCGCAGTGCGTCCGGCAGACGAGCCACGGCGGATCCGACGCAACGGCGCACGGCGGCAGCGCACCACCTTAAGCAGTCCAGGTCTGGTACCGGCATCGATTTCTCCCGTGCAGCCCTCACAGCCACTCTAACCGGCAGCCGGGTCCTGTGAAACAGGCGACTGCAATCGCCGGCGTCGCCGTGAACGGGGCAAACTTTGAGGGTGTTTGTCCGAGGACCTTGAAGGTTTGGCCGCGGAACAGAGGCCTGAGAGCCAGATGCGTTTTCGATTTGTCTTTGTCGTGCTGGTGTCGCTGTGTGAAACACAGGCTGCGGCAGCGCCCTCCGATGAGCTGGAACTGGTCACGCCCGCCGGGGCACATCGCGGCCGGCTGGTGACCCATCATCAGCATCGGTGCTGGCTGGTC
>CAZUXX010000853.1:0-1575 GCA_964624215.1 uncultured Planctomycetaceae bacterium | reverse complement strand
ACAAGTACGTTTATTTAACGCACACCCAACAGGTGCAATGAATAAATCAGAACGCCTTGAAACAATTATGGGTGACGGTGGACTTGCAAACTGTGGTAACTCACAAAACTGTGTACAGTCTTGTCCAAAAGGAATTCCACTTACAAATCCGGCCCATAGAGCTTCTGGACATCACCTCGCGTCGCCCCGTTCTGGTAGATCAGCGGCTGCCAGTACCGCGGACCCTCATGCCAGCCGAACACCGAATACTCATCGAACCCCATCCGGTGCGGCTGCTGCAAATCCTTCGACAACAGGGCAAGCTGCCATTTGCCGGCAATCGCCGTCTTGTAGCCCAGTGTCCGCAGCCGGGCGGCAAACGTTTCCTGCTCTGCCTTCTTCGGATACGACCCCCAGGCCGGGTTCCCGATCCGCGACGGGTACTGGCCGCTCAGCAGCGTCGTCCGCGTCGGATGACACGACGGCATCACGTAGCCGAAGTTGAACTTCATCCCCTGCGTCGCCAGCGCATCGACATTCGGCGTCTTGTGCGAAAGCCCTCCATAACACCCGATCGCATCCCGTCCGACGTCATCCGCCAGAATGATCAGGAAGTTCGGCTTCGTCCGCGATGGCGCATCATCAGCGACCGCGCGGGCCCCCGTTGCCAGACACATCAGCAGGACCATCATCCGCAGCAGCATGGCAGCAACTCCCCGGAAGCGTGTGTTTATCGACCTCCCCGGCGCAGGCAGCGCCACTCCAGTCTAAACCGCATCCGGCGTCACTGTCGCGTCACTCGCCGGGCAACCAGGGCGGGGGCTCCTGCCGGACACGAATGCGGGACACTGCCGCACGCACCGCCAGCCACGCACCGGGTGAGACACCGTCGCGGCGTCAGCCGGATCGGCATGCAAGGGAAGAAAGAGACGCCCCTCCGGTTCGCAGACACCCGCCTGCCGGCAGGTCTCCTCCGCTCAGCCGCGCCTCACGACGCTGCCGACCGCCGGGACGGCGGGGCCGGAGGAAGCAGATCCTCGGGCACGGTATCCCCGGTATCAGACTCCTCGGTCTCATCCCACCATGTACAGGTCAGTCGTCGCTTGCGACCCGGTTTGAGATAGCCGCGCGTCACTCCCGGTGCCTCGACCAGCCACGGCAGCCAGTCCAGCCAGCGATGTCGGCTGCGCCGGAACAGCCACGGATCAAACACCGACCCCATATCGAGATACGTGTTCTCCGGGTTCGCCTGGTGCCCGCGGCACACAAGGATGTTCGCCAGCGGTCCGGCCGAAAACAGAAACAGCGCCCCCCGCCGGCGACCGTTCGCCACCAGCGCCTCGATCTGGTCCGCAATCGGCAGGTCCACCGTCCACGCATTGGTCCCGATCGGCAGAGTCCGGGTGACCCGAAACGGGAGCCGGCTCGGATCCCCCGCCCGGTGACAGACCAGATACACCTCCTCATACCGCGAGAACGCCCGGATCATCCGCGATTTCACCAGAGGATAGTTCGAGTTCCCCCACAGGTTGGCCCACGTCAGCTCACCATCCGGCCGGTTCGCCAGAGCCCGCATCTGTCGGGCACGATCCCGCT
>CAZUXX010000852.1:0-1578 GCA_964624215.1 uncultured Planctomycetaceae bacterium | reverse complement strand
TTCATCCGAGCAGATGACCGCCCGCACCCCCCGGAACTTGTTGGCTGCGATACACATCCCCACGCCGGTGCCGCACGCGAGAATCCCGCGGTCACATTCACCGCGTGAGACCCGCCCGGCAACTTCCGCCGCGTAGTCAGGATAGTCCACACTCGCATCCGATTCCGGACCAAGGTCTTCCACCTCATGTCCCAAAGACTTGAGGCGTTCCAGTAACTCGCCCTTGATCCGGATACCGCGATGGTCACCGGCAACTGCAATTTTCATCGAAGGTCTTAGCGCTCGGGATCCCCGGAGACCACGTCATCCAGGAGAGTCGTCAAATGGCCGAGAATCTCATCCCGGCACCGTTCGTAGTCGCTCCGATTTCCGCCAAACGGATCGCAGACATCGGAGTCGTCTGCCGCCAGCATCATGACACGACCTTCCAGTTCAGGAAACCGTGACAGGATCGATTCCCGATGGGAAGCGGTCATCGCGTAGATACGATCGGCGATCCACAGCAATTCCGCGCTGGCAGGCTGACTCTGGTGACTGGTCAGGTCCACCCCCTCGTCGCGCATCAGGCTGACTGCATCCGGACTGGCGGGCATTCCGGGAGTCGTCGCCAGGCCGGCGGAGAGTACCAGATAACCGCGTTCAAGCAACTCGTCCGGAGAACACTGTAGCTGCCGCGCAAGCAGTTTGCGAAGCAGCGCTTCAGCCATCGGGCTGCGGCACGTGTTGCCTGTACACACAAACAGAAGAATCCGGCTGGCAAGCTGCGCAATCGTCCGTGTTCCGACGACCCCCTCACGCACAATCGTCCACGCGTCGGGCTCGCAACGGACAACGGTCGGCCCCGCCGCGTGCCGGATGGGACCTCCGCTCACGATCAGGTCTGCATGTTCGCTCCACCGCTCGGCCGCCTGCTCCCCGCTGGTCACTTCCGGACACGGAAAGGCCAGAATCGGGTACGGCAGTTCACCTGCCAGATCCCGGGCCAGCGGATGATTTGAGACCGCCAGCCGCAGCCCGTGCTCCCGTGTGGCAACCTCCCGCGTCGCTTCTGGGAACCGCTCGACCAGCCCCCCCTCGGCTCCCGGGGGGAGTTCGGTCACAACCGGTCCAGGCCAGCAACGACGCGTCAGACGCGCCACCGGACCCGTCCATCGTCCGTCAGCCACATAATCCGCGGCCGCTTCCGGCCCGGTGATTCGCAGCTCGGTCCAGGCAGCAGGCGCCTTCGCAGCGCGCAACGAGGCCTCGGTGCTCAGCGGAGAAACCGCCAGACAATACCCGGTCTCATCCGGCAGGGCGACAACAGCCCCTGCGGTGAGCGCATCAGCGATGCGACGCACGTCAGCACGCGAGTGTCCCGCGGGTGCCAGAGTCAGCACTTCGGCCATAAGCTCGACTGCATAGATCAGGAATTGGTCCAGTATACGGACCGGAATGGAGGTGGTCCAATCGTGCCGCCGTTTCGCATGCAGAACACGATCTCACGCATTTTCACAATGGGGCTTGCCCTGCCCCGCTCGCTTCAGCATAGGCAACCGGGGCGGAGGTGACTCCCCTGGCTGGCCCATTCCGATCAAG
>CAZUXX010000851.1:0-1580 GCA_964624215.1 uncultured Planctomycetaceae bacterium | reverse complement strand
CAGCGTCTCGTCGAGCAACCCGCGCTGCTTCAGATCCTTGATCAACGCGGCCACCGGCTTTCCCATCCAGGCACACTTGTTCGTCAGACCACTCTCCAGCCCCGTGCTCTCACCGGTCCCGTGAAAGTCCCACCCCCAGTCAAACAGCTGGACGAAACGGACTCCCTGTTCAACCAGCCGCCGGGCCAGCAGGCAGTTGTTCGCAAAGCTCGCCGCACCCGGCTCGGCCCCGTAGGCCTCGATCACGTGCTTCGGCTCCCGCGAAATGTCCATCACCTCCGGCACCGCCGACTGCATCCGGAACGCCAGCTCGTACTGTGCAATTCGAGTGAGCGTTTCCGGATGACCGAACTCGCGCGCCTGGATCTCGTTGAGATCCTTCAGGGCATCCAGACTCATCCGCCGAATGTCCCGGGACATCCCCGCAGGATCCGAGACGTACAGCACCGGATCCCCTTTCGACCGGCACTGCACTCCCTGGTACACCGACGGAAGAAACCCGCTCCCGAACGAATTCTTGCCTCCGTTCGGCTGCACCCCGCTCGAGATCAGCACCACGAACCCCGGCAGATCCTGATTCTCTGAACCAAGCCCGTAAGTCACCCACGAACCCAGCGACGGACGGCCCGACCGCGGCGACCCCGTGTAGATCAACAGCTCCGCCGGAGCATGATTGAACTGGTCCGTGTGCAGCGAGTGCACAACACACAACTCATCGGCCACTTCGTGCAGATGCTCAATCGCATCCGACATCCATGTACCCGACTCGCCATACCGGGCAAACGTGCGCGGAGTCCCCAACAGCTTCGGAACTCCCGACGTGAACGCCTACCGCTTCCCTTCCAGAAACTGCTGCGGGCAGTCTTCGCCCGAGCGGCGGTTGAGTTCCGGCTTGTAATCGAACAGGTCCAGGTTCGGCGGAGACCCCGTCATGTGCAGGTAGATCACCTGCTTCGCCTTCGCCGGAAAGTGCGGCTCCCGCGATGCCAGAGGATTTGTACCACCCGCGACCGCTGCCACGCCGTCGCCCGACAGCAGCGACGCCATCGCGGCCGCACCCAGCCCCACCGCCGAATCCTTCAGGAAGTACCGCCGTGTCCGGAGTTGCAGAATCTCTTCTTCGATTCTCATGCGATCCTCACACATCAACCGGCACCATTGTGCGACACTTCTCCTCCGCGAACAAGCGGCTGCCTCGCGCCGCGCTTGACGCCACCAGCCACACTAGCGCACGCTGAGCGCCGCACCAGACGGAAACTCCCTGAGAGCCGGCAACTCCCATGCGCTACTTCGACCCGGATGTTGTCAGCCGCGTTGCAACGATCGGCCTTCGCGCACGCCTGCCGATGGAAGGCATGGTCTCTGGCATGCATCGCAGCCCGCTGCACGGGCTCTCACCCGAGTTCGCCGACCATCGTGCCTACTATCCCGGCGACGATCTCAAGAACGTCGACTGGAAAGTCCTCGGACGCAGCGACCGGTACTACGTCAAACGGTTTGAAGAAGAGTCAAACCTGCGGGCTCACCTGATCCTCGACGCCTCCCGCTCGATGACCTACGGCGAAGATCGCTCGAAGTTC
>CAZUXX010000850.1:0-1598 GCA_964624215.1 uncultured Planctomycetaceae bacterium | reverse complement strand
GGCTCGTCTCGCCGACCAGCGGCACTGGCGGATTGTCCTCGTCGGTGACCACCGCCAATTCTCTGCCGTGGGACGGGGAGGTATGTTTGCCCATCTCGTCGACCGCCTCGGAGCGGTGGAGCTGGATCGGATCCACCGCTTCCGCCAGCCGTGGGAGCGCCAAGCCAGTCTCGGCCTCCGTCGTGGCGACCCTGCCGCTCTCACCGAGTACGAACGACGGGGCCGACTGCACGGCGGCACGCTCGACGAGATGGAGACCGAGATCATCGCCGCTTGGCACCAAGCCCGTACACGGGGCGAGTCAGTGGCCCTCATGGCCAACAGCACCGAGGCCGTGGCGCGGCTCAACCGTTTCGCACAGGACGCGCGGCTGACGACGGGAGAGCTTCAACCCACTGGTCTTCGGCTCGACCTTGGCGACCATTCGATCCTCGTCGGAGACGAGCTGGTCACGCGGCGCAACGACCGGACACTGCGTACCGACCGGGGACTGATAATCAAGAACCGAGACCACTGGACGGTCGCCGAGATCCACAGCGACCGCAGCGTCACCGTCACCGGCCACAGCGGCACCATCCGGCTTCCTCAGGAGTACGTCGCCGACCACGTTCTACTCGGCTACGCCCAGACCAGTCACGCCACGCAGGGCCGCACCGTGGACACCGCCTTTGTCCTCTTCGACACCCCTACCGACAGTCGCGGGGTCTATACACCAAATGACCCGCGGTCGCGAAGCCAACCACGCCTATGTCGTGATCGAAGAGAACCAGACAGCCCGCGACATTCTCACCCAGGCCATCGGCCGGGATTGGATCGACCTTCCTGCCGTCGAGCGCCGAGCCCAACTCGAACAGCGACACGCAAGCGTCCCGGTCAGCGATGACGAGCAACGGGTACAGCTCGAGGAGCACGTTCGCAGGGTCATCGAGAGCCCCGAACGACAAGCTCGGCGGTTGGACCATTCCCGAAGTCGCGCACTGGAGCGTTGATCCGGCAGCGTTGGGCCTGAAGCAGTCAACATATGTAGACTCGCCCCGTGGGCAAGAAGATCGATGTCGACGACCTCATAGACGCCAACGAGGTGGCGCGTCTGCTGGGGCTCGCCCATCGAAACAGCGTCACCACATACCTCAACCGGTATCCAGACATGCCGAGGCCAACCTTTGAGATTCGAGAGAGTCGCATTCGTTTGTGGTCGAGACCGGAGATCCTGAGCTGGGCTACGCGGACCGGTCGGCCTGAGCGTCGAGCCTCATGAACGACCGTCGCCCGATCAAGCTGCGAGACGAATCTGTCGATTGGCCATGACATGACCGGCGGCCAGTACACACCGGCGGAGGGTCGAGCCCGCGAGCAGATCGACTCGATGCTGCGAGAGGTGGGCTGGTCGGTCCAGGACCGTGACCAGATCAACCTCTTCTCCTCCCAGGGAGTGGCGGTCCGGGAGTTCACCCTAAAGGAGGGCCATGGCAGGGTGGACTACCTGCTGTTCATCGACGCGGTGCCGGTGGGAACCATCGAGGCCAAGCCAGCGGGAACGACTCTCACCGAGGTCGAGCTTCAGTCGCTGAAGTACATCACCGGACTGCCCGACCAGA
>CAZUXX010000849.1:369-1604 GCA_964624215.1 uncultured Planctomycetaceae bacterium | reverse complement strand
GCGGCAATCTCAGCGTGGACGTCCGGGGTCTGCCGCACGATCAGGCTGCGGGTCGAGGCGTGAATGGTGACGGCTCCCGGACCACCGACGGATTCCCACGTGTCGCGGGCGATCATCGACTGGACGATGAGACTGAGGTCGGCCAGCTTTTCGAGGATCTTCTGTTCCCGGGGGACTTCGACCGGTTGCGGAGATGTGGCGTAGGGGCTGCTTTCAGTGCGTGACGGCGCGGTCGGCTCCTCCGTGTCGTCGAGCGGAATGACGAGTTCCGGGACGGGATAGATGCGGACGACGCACGCGGGCTGATCCGCGATGGCCGGCTCGAACGTGCTCTCGTCAGTCACTGACGCATCGCTGGTGGTCTGCGTACCGGAGGTCGCGAGCGCGTCAAACGCATCCCCCGGGAAGAGATCGTCCCCGGCCCGCGCAGAAGCGGCGGCGATGAACATCGCCAGCGAGACAAGCAGAATGCGCATGGGAATCTCTCCGTGGAAACGACGGGCAAGGGGGCGTGGTTGTAGGGGAGCGGGGCGAAACAGCTCAAGATCATCTTCCGGCGACGAGGTGTCTCACCGGGATGTGCCCTTTGCCGGGGGGGAGAGGCGGCGAAGCCGTTCGCGATGGCGACCGCCACGGTTGCCGTCGACCCGACTGAATCCGGAGGAGGGGGCGGTGGTTGAGTTCCGTGCTGGCAGCGGCCGGGCGGGGCGTGTCTGCGTAGTCCGCCGCGACGGGGAATGATATGCTGAAAGCCGAGGAGAATCCGGCGATCTGCGGTGGCCCGTGCTTGGGGGCTTCACGGGTCGAAGGCTTCGCCCTGCCACCTCTGCATGTCAGATCCACAGGACTGCGTTCCTCAACGCTGTCTGGTCCATGAAAATCACGCTGGATTCGTTCCTGACCGTCATCAAGCGCAGCGGGCTGATCACTGCCGACCGCCTGAAGTCGTTGATCGACGAGTTTCACGCCGAGTCCGGTGACTCGTCGGAGGGGAAGCCGTTTGCCGACTTTCTTGTCGAACGGGGTTACCTGACCGCCTGGCAGGCGGAAAAACTGCTGCAGGGCAAGCACAAGGGGTTCTTTCTGGGGAAGTACCGGTTGATGTCCCTGCTCGGCAAGGGGGGGATGAGTTCGGTCTTCCTCGCGGAACATGTGCTGATGCGCCGCCGCTGCGCGATCAAGGTGCTGCCGGCGAAGCGTGTGAACGATACCTCCTACCTGGGCCGGTTCCACCG
>CAZUXX010000849.1:0-359 GCA_964624215.1 uncultured Planctomycetaceae bacterium | reverse complement strand
GCAGGCGGTCGCTTCGCTCGATCATCCGAACATCGTCCGGGCGTACGACGTCGACCACGAGACCGACGGCGGTATCGAGATCCATTTTCTCGTGATGGAGTACGTCGACGGACAGAGTCTGCTCGAGATGGTCAGCCGCAGTGGACCACTCGATCCGGTCAGTGCGGCGGATTACATCCGCCAGGCGGCGCACGGGCTGGAGCACGCTCACCAGGCAGGACTGATCCACCGTGATATCAAGCCGGGGAACCTGCTGGTCGATCGTCACGGAGTCGTGAAGGTGATGGACCTGGGGCTGGCCCGTTTCTTTTCCTCTGATGACGAAGCGTCGCTGACCCTGCAGTACGACGAGAAGGTGC
>CAZUXX010000848.1:0-1609 GCA_964624215.1 uncultured Planctomycetaceae bacterium | reverse complement strand
AACTCGCCATGCGGCCCTTTGACCCGCACGGTCTGGCCTTCGATGTTGACCTCGACTCCGGCCGGCACGGCCACCGGCTGCTTTCCGATTCGTGACATCTTTCACTCCCGGCCATTTGATTGCACCCGATCGCTTTCACTCGGGCGTCTGCAGGCCAGCCAGTTTGTCTGTTTCCCGTTCTTCGCCGTCGTCCGTATTCCGGACACATTGCCCGCCATCGAACGTTGGCCGGCGACGCTCAATACACCTCGCAGAGAACCTCGCCACCGACGTTCTTCGTTCTCGCCTCACGACTGCTGAGCACGCCCTGGCTCGTCGAGAGGATCGTGACCCCCATGCCGCCGAGCACTTCGGGAGTGTCCTTGACACTCGAATAGGCCCGACGTCCCGGCTTGCTGACCCTGCGAATCCGCTGAATGACGCGCTCGCCATTCGGTCCGTACTTGAGGTTGATCCGCAAGATACTCTGCGGCGGATCTTCCACAATCTCATGATCCCACACGAAGCCCTCGCGCTGCAGCGCTTCGGCGATGCCGATCTTCAGCTTCGAGCACGGGATATCCACAAACGGCCGCTCGATCAGCAGCGCGTTGCGAATCCGCGTGAGCATGTCGGCCACAGGGTCAGTCATCATGGCAGTGTGTCTTCAGTTCTCAGTTCTCTGTGCGCGGTGTTCAGTTCCCAGTGAAAGGTTCCCGAAACGAGAACGAACAGCTGAAAACTGACAACTCCCTTACCAGCTGGCTTTCTTCACACCCGGAATCAGGCCGTCAAGAGCCATGTCGCGAAAGCAGATACGACACACGGTGAACTTGCGGTACACCGCCCGCGGACGGCCGCACAGCTGACACCGCCGCTCAAGACGCGTGCTGAACTTCGGAGTCCGCTTCGACTTTGCAATCTTCGATTTACTTGCCATCGGAAGGCACCGCTGCTTTTCAAAGTTCCAGGTCGGCTGGCTGACGGGAATCGACGTTGCCCGTCCTGCCCGACGACGCCTTACGAGTTGTTCTCGGATTTCTTGAACGGCATCCCGAATGCGCGGAGCAGTTCCCGCCCCTGCTCATCCGTCTGAGCCGTTGTCACAATCGCAATGTTCATCCCCTGGCGGTTGCGAATCTTGTCCGGATTGATCTCCGGGAACACCGCCTGCTCGGTCAAACCGAGACTGTAGTTTCCGCGGCCGTCAAACGCCTTGGGGTTCAGCCCACGGAAATCGCGGACACGCGGCAGCACGATCGAGATCAGGCGGTCCAGAAACTCGTACATCCGGCTCTTCCGCAGCGTCACCGCACACCCGATCTCCATCCCCTCGCGGAGCTTGAAGTTCGAGATTGACCGGCGCGCCTTGGTAATCACCGGCTGCTGCCCCGACAGGGTCCGCAGGTGATCGACCGCTTCCTCCAGGAGCTTGCGGTCCTGAATGGCGCCGTTGACTCCCATGCTGATGACGATCTTCTCCAGCCGCGGGATCGCGTGCGGATTCGTCACCCCCAGCGACTCCGACAGCTTCGGCCGGATCTCGCTTTCGTAGATGTCATACAGGCGGGCCTTCATGGGCCTTTCCTCGCGTTCTCGTCTCTTGCCGTCGCGAGCGATGCGCTCTGCT
>CAZUXX010000847.1:0-1609 GCA_964624215.1 uncultured Planctomycetaceae bacterium | reverse complement strand
GCGGCGGACAGTACGACCTCTCCTGTGACTGGTAAACGGTTCGGCGGGGGCACTCAGGCGTTCCCCCTGGGGCCCGACGCTTCCCGATAGCAGAAGACGACGAGACGCTTCTTTCGCGAGAAGCGTCTCGAGTGCTTTTTCAAAACCCTCTTGACCTGCTCGAAACCGCTCTTTCCCCAGTTTCCCGGCCCGGCTAGACTCCGCCCTGCTCGGGACCCGGGGGGCGAACGGCAGTTCCTGCCTGTCTTCCGTGGCCGACGAATCGGCGGGCGGATCTCTCCGCAAGTCGCTTCACCGTTGCGGTCAGTTCAAAGAGGCAGGATGCCATGCACGAGCGATCGGAATCGCACCACCGCCGGACCGATGCGAGCGAATCGCGTCCCGACTCCCCGACGGCAATCCCGCTGCCGTCCGAACATGCGGCGCTCTGGGACCAGTTGCAGGAGACGCTTGCGGCGGATGGTCCTGGCGATCTGCAGAAACTCCGCCGCGAACTCGAAGAACTTCCGCCCGGTTCGTGGAGCGAGGCCGTTCGCTCCCAGTTGAAGCGAACCGGCGATGAAACGCTGATTGCACTGGCCGGGCGGCTGGGACGGGAATGGCTGGCCAGTGCTCCTGTCGACGAATGATGCGGACCACGCGGCCGGTCTGAAGCAGGCTCTCTATCAACGCAGCGGACGCACGACGGCTTCACCAAAGGATGGGTGACATGAATATCTCCCGCATCGAGATCGAGCAGTTTGGCGTCTGGCAGGATCTCAACCTGCCTCTGACGGGAGGGGGCGTCAGCGTTTTCTACGGCCCCAACGAGGCCGGCAAATCCACCCTCATGCGGTTCATCCGCGGCGTTCTCTACGGATTCCGTGAATCTGATGAGCGCACCGCGGGGCCCGAAAGCCACTTTCGTCGGTGCTCGGGATCACTCACGATCCAGTCGCGTACCCTCGACTACGTCCTCCGCCGCGAATCCTTCACCGGCACGCGCGGGCGGCTCACGATCAACGGTTCCGACCATGCCGGGACGTCCGAAGAGCGTCTGTCGCGGCTGCTCGGGGGCGCCTCCGAACGGTTGTTCGAGAACGTCTTTGCCATCGGTCTGGAAGAACTCCAGCAGCTTGCGACCCTCTCCGGAGAAGAGGTGGCCGGGCACATCTACGGGCTCTCCCTGGGCCCGCAGGGGCGACGGATTCTCGCTGCACAATCGGCCTCTGAGCGTGAGGTGCAGAGCCTGCTTGATCTCGATCGCCTCGACGGCAAGATCACCGACCTCACCGAACAACTGGCCAAAGTCGATCACGATCTCGACTCGATCCATCTGGCTACCGACCGCCTGTCGATGCTCGCCGAAGAGCGTCGCACGCTCCACGAAGAGATTGAGAAGCTGCAGCACCGGCAGTCGGCAATCGAGCGCAATCTGCAGGGGTACCAGTTTCTGCAGCGAGTCTTCCCGCTCTGGAGGAAGACCCGCGACCTCCGCCGCGAACTCGACGCGATTCCCGAGATCACCGGACTCGCCCCCGACGCTCTCGACCAGCTCGACGAACTGGAAATGGAGATCGAGGAGCACATCGAGAAGCGGACTCAGCTCCTCGGGGAGATCCACACTCTC
>CAZUXX010000846.1:0-1612 GCA_964624215.1 uncultured Planctomycetaceae bacterium | reverse complement strand
CGGAAGCGCCATCCTGCATGCCGAGATGGATGCCGTCGAGAACGCCGGGCGGCGCACCGCCAGCGACTATCGCCGGGCCGTGCTGCATTCCACGTTGTCCCCCTGTGACATGTGCTCCGGGATGGCTCTGCTGTACCGCATCCCGAAGATCGTCATCGGGGAGAATCGCACGTTTCGCGGTCCGGAAGACTACGTCCGGTCGAGAGGGGTCACCCTTGAAATTGCGGATAGCCCCGAGTGCATCGCGCTGATGGAAGAGTTCATCCGGGAAAAACCGGAACTCTGGAACGAGGACATCGGAGAGTAGATCAGTCTCGCTGATCAGTCCGCTTGCCTTTACGTGAAGGAGATCACGGCCGCTCCCGGGATCATCTGCGGACGCCGCTCGGTCGAGTCAGCGGTCGCGGCGTCGTTTACTCTCAGTCGAAAACTGGGCCGAAAGCGGCCGGAAGTACCAGTTGAAGAAGGCCCGGCATCGACGCGCGGGACGTCGTCGCGTTCCTCAGAGCCGAAACGTCAACGTCGAGTGGCGTCCGCGGCGCATTCAGGCTCAGGAAAGCGTCACCGTAGCGGGTCAGCGATTCTCCGGCAGCAAGCGCGGCTTCATCTTCCTCCACCTGCTTTCGGATGAGTTCAATGACTTCATCCGGTGGCTCGATCACAAGCTTCCCCGGGGCGCCCGGTGCCAGCCGAAACAAAGGTCGTTCCGGAGTCGGCTCGACGGAAATCCCGCTCAGCATGGTGCGCTCCGGCACGCGACCCGTCTCACGAAACGCTTCCCAGGCCGACGCCGCTCGGGGAAGCAGGAATGTGACGGAACTGTCGAAGCGGTAGTCGCTGCCGGGCCAGACGAGAACGTAACGGCCGTCTCCCGACTCATCGAACTGCACGTCGAGCGCACGCAGGGATTCAGATGCGGTGCGCTGGCCGAAGAGCTGTCCCGACGGATCGATAAACAGTCCCTCCGCCAGGGCGTTCCATGCCGATCGGGACGGTTGTCGAAACGCCCTCGTCCAGCGGGACCCCTGAACCTCTCGAAACAGGGGAGCGGTAGACAGGGAGGTCATGACCGGCTTCGCCCGCAGGTCTTCGGGCCATTCGACTTCGAACGTGACCGGTTGTGGATCCGGCTCTTGCGCCGGACAGAGAATCGTCTCAGACAGGCCTTGCCCCGGGGACAGTGTGATTGTCCGGGAGTGGTGTTCGCGCCAGGGAGCAGAGACGCGAACTGTGTAGGTCCCATACCGTACGCGGGGAAAAGTGACGATGCCGTCGGCGCCGCTGGTCTGGGACATGGGAGGGATGCCGGTTTCCCGCGCCGTGATCGACATCCGTAATGTGAACCCGACCGCGGGTGGCCCGTCCTCTGTCCCTGTCACGAGTTTGAACTCCGCAGGGTTCCAGTCGGACGATTCCTGTCCCGTCTGTTCGAGAGCGGCAATCCGCTTCAGCGCGTCATCGCTGACACGCCGACTCTCCTCGAAGATCGTCTGTACGGTCTGCGTGCTGTTCTCCAGCTGGGTTGCGAGCGAGACATTCATGCGGCGCAGTTCCTCTTCCCGATCCGCCGCCGCGGCTGCAATCCGGTCGGAGTCGGCACGGATCTGCGCGA
>CAZUXX010000845.1:0-1620 GCA_964624215.1 uncultured Planctomycetaceae bacterium | reverse complement strand
CCGCTCCTGCATCCCTCTCCTCGCAACCGCTCCCGCCACGATCTCCGCACTCCGCTCCCCCTGCTCTTGACTCACGAACCGTTTCTACTGACCCTTCCCTGACAATCCGTTTCTTCCTCTGCGATATCCCGAACATGACCCACCCCTGGCACGACGTTACCCCCGGGGAGAACCTCCCGGGAGAGTTCACAGCCGTCATCGAGATCCCCATGGGATCAAAGGTCAAGTACGAGCTCGACAAGTCCACCGGCCTGTTGCGGCTCGACCGCATGCTCTACTCGGCCGTCCACTACCCTGCCAACTACGGCTTCATCCCCCAGACCTACGCCGAAGACGACGACCCCCTCGACGTCCTCGTCCTTTGTCAGGAGCCCGTCGCCCCGCTCACCCTCGTCCAGGCCCGCGCCATCGGCTCGATGGTCATGGTCGACGGCGGAAAACGCGATCACAAGATCCTCGCCGTCGCCCTGCACGACCCTGAGTACAACGTCGTCCGCGAGCCCAGTCAGTTACCCGTCCACAGGCTCGCCATGCTTCGCCGCTTCTTCCAGGACTACAAGCTCCTCGAAGGACTCGCCGTCGAGGTCGACGAAATGCAGCCCGCCGCCGACGCCTTCCCCGTCATCGAAAAAGCCCTCGAAGAATACAGCTCCCGCCGCCGCCGCGGCTTCATGTAGCAGACCTCCGCTCTCCTGGTCGCTCCCTCTCTGCCGGCGCTCCGCGGCTCTCGGCCCGCGTCTCGCTCCCCTCCCCCGCGCCACTCTGCTCGTTCAACAAAAAAACCCGGCCCGCAGCTGCCGAAGCAACCACGGGCCGGGGCGAATTCTCAAGCCGCAACGGGCAACGCCCGCCGGGTTTGGCTAGGCCACAACAGTGACTGTGACAGTCGCCGTGCTCTCGGTCGTGCCGTCCGAGATCGTATACTCGAACGTGTAAGTACCTTCCTGCGAGGTTGCGGACAAGAGCGTTACGGTTCCATCCAGATCGACCTCCAGGTTGAGGATGTTTCCGTTCCCGTCGTCGACCTGCACCGGCGTATCATCTGCCGGGATCGCGACACCATTCAATTCAGTAATCACAAGCGTGTCGTTGAGATCGGCATCCGTGTCATTGGTCAGCAGGTTGACGTCGACGTCACCACCACCCAGGCTGAAGTCAGCAAGGGCATCGTCAACAGCAACCGGTGCATCGTTCACGCCCACGATATTCACCGTGGCAGTGACGACTTCCGGACTTGCGCTGCCATCGTCCACCTGAATGTCGATCGTGACCACGTTCAACTCACCGGCACCCAGGTTGCTGGCGCTGGAATCAACGCTGGCGGATCCGTCGGCATTCACCGTGATGATGGATCCGTCCGTCGTCGTCACCGAGAAGGTGCCATCGCCATTGTCCGTCGGCACCAGGGCTCCGCCGATGTCAGCGGCACCCACGACGTCCTCGACAATGTCCTCACCTTCGGCATCCGCATCGCTCACCAGACCGTCGATCTCTTCAACCACATCCGACTCAACGACGGCGACCGTCTGAGCGACCGCGGCATCATCCTCACCGTTGACGGTGACGGTGATCGTCGCCACCTGGCTCTCGCCATTGCCGTCGGTGACGGTGTACACGATC
>CAZUXX010000844.1:0-1630 GCA_964624215.1 uncultured Planctomycetaceae bacterium | reverse complement strand
GGCCCAGAAAATCGGCCGGCAGGTGATCCCCGTCGTTGAGAAGTACACCGAGCTGGACCTGATCCTCAAGCACTCGGAGCGGCTGGGAGTCCGTCCGCAGATCGGCATGCGGGTCAAACTCGCTACGCGCGGGTCAGGACGCTGGCAGTCGTCGGGGGGCTACCGTTCGAAGTTTGGCCTCACCGTGGGTGAAATCCTGCGGGCGATGGAAGAGCTCGAACGCCGCGGGATGGCCGACTGTTTCAAGCTTCTGCACTTCCACCTGGGGAGCCAGATTACAAACATCCGCATGCTCAAGGCGGCGGTCAACGAAGCGGCCCGGGTATACGTCGACCTCCACGAACGGGGGGCGGGGCTGTCGTATCTCGATGTCGGGGGCGGGCTGGGCGTCGACTACGACGGTTCGCAAACGAACTTCGAATCGAGCATGAACTACACGCTCCAGGAGTACGCGAACGACGTTGTCCACCACATTGCCATTGTGTGTGACGAGAACGAGGTACCGCACCCGACGATCATCACCGAAAGCGGGCGTGCGATTGCGGCATTCCACAGTGTGCTGGTCTTTGGCACGCTCGGGGTCTGCGAGCAGGGGAATGGTGCCAGCCTCCCCAGCGAAATCCCCGACGACTACGAGCAGCCGCTGCACGATTTGATGATGACCTACAAGGAGGTCAACTCGCGGAGCATTCTCGAAGCGTACCACGATGCGCAACAGGCGCTCGATATCGCCATGGGGCTGTTTTCCGGCGGGTATCTCTCGCTCGAACAGCGTGTTCTGGCGGAAGACCTGTTCTTTTCAATCTGTCACAAGATCCGCCGGCTGACGAAAGATCTGGATTTTGTCCCCGAAGAGCTTTCCACCCTCGATCGGCTGCTGAGCGATTCGTACTTTTGCAACTTCTCGCTGTTTCAGTCGATGCCGGACAGTTGGGCCATCAAGCAACTGTTCCCGGTGATGCCCATTCACCGGCTCAACGAACGTCCGACGCGGCATGGAGTGCTGTGCGACATCACCTGCGACTCCGACGGGAAGATCGACACCTTCATCGACCGGCGTGACGTCAAGCGAACGCTGCGCCTGCACAGGTTCGACGGGTCACCGTACTACCTGGGCGCCTTTCTGATCGGCGCCTACCAGGAGATCCTCGGCGATCTGCACAACCTGTTCGGCGACACGAACACGGTACACGTCGATCTGCTCGACACCGGTGAAGTCGTGCTTGATGCGATCATCAAGGGGGAGACTGTCCGTGAAGTGCTCGATTACGTGCAGTTCAAGGGGCGGGACCTGCTCGATCGGCTGCAAACCGCCGTCGAGCTCGCTGTCCGCCAGAATCTGATTACCCACGAAGAAGCGGGACGGTTCGTGAAGTTCTACGAAGAGGCCCTCAACGGGTACACGTATCTCGAGGGACCGATCGATCCCTGAGGCCGCATGCCGTTCGCCGGCTGCACGTTCAGCGGGGGGTGGATGTCGTGTGATCTGTCCCGCCCGGGGGAAGCCCGAGTCTGACCAGAGGTTCGCGGGAGGTGCTGCCGACCGAGCACTTTCCGCAGCTGCTGCCGCATCCCCCGCGGAGGGCCCCCTGGAGGACGCGGACGAGTCGCAGCGCCAGGTAGGCCGCCG
>CAZUXX010000843.1:0-1632 GCA_964624215.1 uncultured Planctomycetaceae bacterium | reverse complement strand
GAACTGCATGGTCTCGGTCGTGTCACCGAAGGCCTGCATCTGCTGCAGGAGCGAATCCCCCTGGACGCGCGGGATCGGGTGTGCCTGGGGGGCGCGGTGCTCGACGAGTTCCTTGAGCTCGAGCCGCTGGTTCTTCAGCCACTGGCGGTAGGGCCGCCGCGACGACACCTCGCGCTTGAGTTCTTCGTCGGGGATCAGTCGTCCCTGACTAAAATCGACGAGGAACATCTTGCCGGGCTGCAGGCGGCCCTTGATCTTCACGTTCGACGGCTCGATGTCGAGCACGCCGACTTCGCTGGCCATGATGACCCGGTCATCATGCGTGACGTAGTATCGGCTGGGGCGCAGCCCGTTGCGGTCGAGGCAGGCGCCGATGTAGTGCCCGTCGGTGAAGGAGACGCTCGCCGGGCCGTCCCAGGGCTCCTGCAGGGCGGAGAAGTACTCGTAGAAGGCGCGCTTCTCCTCGCTCATGTCCCGGTGGTTCTGCCACGCCTCGGGAATCATCATCATCGCGACTTCCTGCAGAGTCCGGCCGGACTGGTACAGGAACTCCATCGCGTTGTCGAAGTTGCCCGAGTCGCTGCAGTGCGGCTCGATGATCGGGAACAGCGATTCCAGATCGTCGCCAAACAGCTCGGACTTCATCGCCCCTTGGCGGGCGAACATCCAGTTGCTGTTTCCCTTGAGCGTGTTGATCTCCCCGTTATGGGCCATAAAGCGCAGTGGCTGCGCACGATCCCACGAGGGGAACGTGTTGGTGCTGAAGCGGCTGTGGACCATCGCAAGGTGGGACTCGAAGTCTTCGGCTTCGAGGTCGGCGAAATACGGGAGGATCTGGCTGGGGGTGAGCATCCCCTTGTATACGATGACTTTCGTGCTCAGGGTGCAGATATAGAACTGCAGGGCTGCGGGATGCGCGCTCGACCGGATGCGGTGGCTGGCCACCTTCCGGATGATGAACAGCTTTCGTTCGAAGGCATCCTGATCGAGTCCGTCGGCAGCTCCGACCAGGAGGAGTTGCATGTCCGGCTCGGCCGCGGCGGCGGAGGGACCAATGTTTGCCAGTTCCGGCCGCTGGGGGACATCCCGCCAGCCGATCAGTGTCTGCCCGTGCCGGGCGATCAGCTCGTTGACGACTCCCTTGAATTCTTCGCGGGCTATGGGATCCTTGGGCAGGAAGACCACTCCGGCACCGAAGCGTCCCTTTTCGGGCAGATCGACGCCGAGCTCCTCTTTGGCGACACGGCGGAGGAAGCGATCGGGCAGGGCGGTGAGGATTCCGGCGCCGTCGCCGGTGTTCTCTTCGCAGCCGCACGCTCCACGATGGGTCATGTGACGGTTAATCCGCTCGGCATCGAGGACGATTTGATGCGAAGGGATCCCCTTAATGTGCGCGACAAATCCAACTCCGCACGAGTCGTGCTCGAACTCGGATGAATACAATCCGTGGGGCGCGGGAAAGCGGGTGAGGCCGTTCTGAAGTTCGCTCATGTGAGGTTCTCGCAGGAAAGCTCCGGACGGGGAGCCTTGAAATCTGATCGTGCTTGTCGCCAGCGGTGTGTTTCCGGAAGTGCGGGGGCTCGCTCGGAATACGATTCCCCCGTGACAACGGAAGCGGTGGCGCCGTTCGGA
>CAZUXX010000842.1:0-1633 GCA_964624215.1 uncultured Planctomycetaceae bacterium | reverse complement strand
AACCCCGCAGCAACAACGCCATTGCCGCCGGGCTGTCGTCATTCCAGGGGACCACGCATCACCAGTCGATGGATGTCGCCCGACATCCGGAGAAATCGAAACCGACGCAGAAGAAGCTGCGGGCCAAGGACCGCCCGCTGGCCAACGACTTTGTCTCCGACGATGAGTTCGACCGGCTGCTTGATGCTTGGTTCGGCAACATCGCTCGCGTGCTGGTGCCGGGTCGCGGGTTCTATATCTGGGGCGGCTATGCCAACTGCGCGAACTACCCGCCGTTCCTGAAGAAGCACAGTCTGTACTTCTCGCAGGCCATCATCTGGGACAAGCAGCATCCCGTATTGACCCGGAAAGATTTTATGGGTGCTCACGAGTGGTGCTTCTACGGCTGGAAAGAAGGGGCCGCGCACCAGTTCTTCGGCCCCAACAATGCCACCGACCTCTGGCACATCAAGAAGGTCAACCCGCAGAGCATGGTTCACCTGACCGAAAAGCCGGTGGAACTGGCCGTGCGGGCGATGCAGTTCTCATCCCGCACCGGCGAAAACATCCTCGACCTGTTCGGCGGCAGCGGCTCGACCCTGATCGCCGCCCAGCAAACCGGCCGCCGGGCATTCCTGATGGAACTCGATCCGCTGTACTGCGATGTGATTGTTCAGAGGTTCGAGGAATTTACGGGAGGCGAGGCAACCCGAGAACCAGTTGGCCATTCTGAAGCACCTTGATCCGTTCGTCTTGGTTGTACCCCTGCAGAAGCGCCCCAAGCGATCGATGAATTAGTAGGTGCGCGAGCACAATCCAAAGGATTGAGGCCCGCCTTATGGTTGTGATGAGGGTCTGAATTCAGCCGAATAAATCCCGAACGACTTCGCCGCCATCCACAATCTTGATCGGACGTCCCAGAGGGCTGAGGTTTTCCCGCTCTGGATCGACTCGCAGCGCTGTGCAGACGGACGTAAGGAGGTCGTTCACATTCACCGGTCGGTCGGCAATCGCGGTGCCATCGGCCGTCGAGGAGCCGATCACCTGTCCACCACGGATTCCGCCACCCGCAATCGCGGCGCTGAAGACCCGCGGATAGTGGTCGCGGCCGATGCGGGGAGTGATCCGCGGCGTGCGTCCGAATTCCCCGATCCACAGCACGACCGTCGTTTCGAGCAGTCCACGCTGCTTCAAATCGGTGAGGAGGGTCGCCATTGCCGGATCGACTTCACCAGCGAGGCGACTGGTTTCTGTAAAGTTGTCCTGATGAGTGTCCCAGCCGTTCGAGCGGACTTCGACGCAGGTCACGCCCGCCTCGACCAAACGGCGGGCCAGCAAGCAGCCGCGACCGAACGCAGTGTCGCCGTATTGTCGTTGAAGCGATTCCGGTTCGCTGCTGATATCGAATGCAGCGGTATTTGGGCTGAGAGCCATCCGCGAGGCCTTTTCGTAGATGCCGCGATGAGTCGTCACCGGCTGCGCACCAACGTGCGTGGCGAACTCGTCTTCCAATCGAGCGAGCAATCCCAGCTGTCGGCGATAGCGTTGCTCCGGCACACCGACGGCGACGTTTTCCGGCAGTCTGCCCGCATCGAGCACCAGGAACGGCTCGTAATCAACGCCCAGAAATCCGGCCACCTGCGTCACTCCGACC
>CAZUXX010000841.1:0-1640 GCA_964624215.1 uncultured Planctomycetaceae bacterium | reverse complement strand
TAATGTCAACTGAATTTCGCGTTTGCCGTCGTCGAGATCGTCATCCAGATCGACGACGCCGGCGTAGTTGGCGAGCTCCTTCTTGAGGTCCTCGGCGAGTTCTTTGAGCTCTTCGAAATTGTTTCCCGAGAAACGGATCTCGATATCCTTGCCGCCGGGACCGCCGCTCATCGATTCCCACTGAACGGAGTTGACGCCGGTGAGTGTTTCGGAGAAGGCCCGGAGGTCGGCAAGGACCGCGTCGCTGGCTCGGAGACCGAGAACTTCGCGCTGGTCGGCCGCGAGAAGTTCGATCCAGACCTGGCCCAGATGGGAACTTTGAGTACCGCCTGTGGCTCCGACGTCGGCGACCGCCAGCGTGGTGGCGACATCCAGCTGCACCGACTGAACTTCGGAAAGATGGACTGCGTATTCCGCAATCTTGCGGAGCCGGTCTTCGACCTCGTCGGCGTTTGATCCGACGGGGAGTTCGACCTTGGCGAACATTGACTCGGCGTCCATTTTCTGAATGAATTCCCAAGGGACGATATTTCCCAGAGTGGGCCCGTTCTCGGTGAATCCAACGATGAGTCCCATCGTGGCGATGCAGGAGGCAATGGCGACTGCGAGCGAGACGTAGCGCCACGTCAACGCGGTCCTCAGGATGCGGCTATAGCCCCCCATCAGAAGCTGCATCACGAGTTCCTGGCCGCGGCCCCAGGTCTGAATGAGACGTTTGAAGATCCCGGTCTTTGTCGCGATCTCGGCAGCAGCGTCTGTCTCCTTCTTGCGTACCGTCAGATGTCTGAGGTGGGCCGGCAGCACGATCAGGGCTTCCATCAGCGAGACCGAGAGTGCTGCAATGACCACGAGCGGCAATTGCCTCATGAAGTCGCCAATCTGCCCTTTGAGAAACAGGAGCGGCGCGAACGCTGCGATCGTGGTTGCGACGGCAATCACAACCGGCCAGAGGACCTCTTCGGCTCCGCGGACGGCTGCTTCGCTTGAGGGCATGCCGTTTTCGACGTGTCGATAGATATTCTCTCCGATGACAATGGCATCGTCGACGATGATTCCGAGGACGATGATCAGCCCGAACATGGAGAGGAGGTTGATGGTGACACCGAAGATCGCCATCACCACAAAGGTGCCCAGGAAGGCGATGGGCAGCCCGATGGCCGTCCAGAAAGCGACGCGGTGGTTGAGGAAGAGTCCGAGGCAGATCAGAACGAGGAACAACCCGGCTTTGCCATTGCGCACGAGCAAGTCGAGCCGGCCTTCGACGAATCGTGCCAGATCGGTGTGAGCGGCGACCTGAAAGTCGTGCGTGAACGGACTCAGGCGGCTTTGTTCATAGACGGCCTGTGTATCGGGTCGCCCCGCCATTTTGTTGACGACCTGGGTCAGCGTGGAGGTGATTCGTGCCACCGGACGTTCGTACCAGGGGAGTTCGTTGATCCGTTCGGTCCCGTAGGGATCGAAGGGGGCCCCCTGTTTCCCGGCGACGTAGGCTTTGACCAGTTCAGAAATCTGAATGGCGTCCTGCGAGGGGGTCTTCTGAACCACGAGGTTCATTGACCGCTGGGGGTTTTTCTCATCCCCCCAGTAGCTGCGTACGTCGCTGTCGACGAACGTGTCGCGCACGGTGGCGACATCGCGGA
>CAZUXX010000840.1:0-1641 GCA_964624215.1 uncultured Planctomycetaceae bacterium | reverse complement strand
GAGGGAATCCCGATCGAAAGCCGTGTGGCGTGGCCGAGTGGAGCAGTGAGTCTGTACTTCCGTGACCCCGATCAGCACCTGGTTGAACTGGCGACGCCGGGCCTCTGGGAGTTCACCGGGACAGCGGAGTAGGCAGTGCTCCCGTCACGACTCGCGACGACTCTGCTGCGCCTCGGTCTCTTCACGTCGCGGTGGACGCGGACCGGCAAACTGGTAGTAGGTGCACTCGATGCGGCCGTTGAACAGTTTGCGCCTCCGGTCGGCGCGCCGGCCGAACAGTTGTTCAAAGTCCGGATGAGATGTCAGCACGTAGTGTGACCACGTCTGAAGATCCCGGCAGCGTTCTCCCAGACTCCGGTACAGTGATTCGACTTCGCCCCGTTCTCCCAGCCTCTCTCCGTAAGGCGGATTGGTAATCACGCACCCGAACTTGCGTTGCGTGACCAGTTCATTCAGCGGACGCTGCTGCAAATGCAGATCGTCAAATACGCCGGCGCTTTTGGCCGCTGCGCGGGCCAGTTCAAGCGGTTTCCAGGCGATGTCGAATCCGGAGAGTCGTTCGTCGAGAGCAGGACGGGCCAGGTCGGCAGCCTCGGTTCGGGCGTCGTTCCACAACCGCGGGGGAATCAGCGGCCAGCGTTCGGAGACAAACTGGCGGTTTCGTCCCGGTGCGAGATTCCGGCCGATCAGTGCCGCTTCGATCAGGATGGTTCCCGTCCCGCACATCGGGTCAATCAGCGGCCGTTCGCGGTTCCAGTAGCTGAGCTGCACGAGCGCCGCTGCAAGGGTTTCCTTCAGCGGGGCTTCTCCCGTCAGCGGCCGGTAACCACGCTTGTGCAAGCCGGGACCGGTCGTATCGAGACTGATGGTGCACCGATCCCTCAGCAGATGGATGTCGACGGGGAACTCGGCTCCGACTTCAGGGAACCAGTCGACATCGCAAAACTGTCTGAGCCGTTCGACAATCGCTTTCTTCACCAGCCGCTGGCAGTCGGGAACGCTGTGCAGTTGAGAACGGACACTCCGCCCCCGGACCGGGAACGCTGCCGTTTCGGGGAGCCAGTTTTCCCAGGGGAGTGCATTGGCCTGATCAAACAGCACCCCGAAGTCAGGGGCATCGAACTCTCCCACGACCAGCAGAACCCGGTCCGCAGAGCGCAACCAGAGATTGGCGCGGCAGATGTCGAGTGCGGTGCCGCTGAAGCGGACCTTGCCATCTTCCACTCGGGTCTCGCTGATGCCCAGCGCGCGCAGTTCGCGGGCTACGACGGCTTCCAGACCAAATGCCGCGGTGGCGATCAACTGCAGTTGCGGCGTGCTCACGTCGTCTCCCCGTTCTTCCGCTGGAAGGGATAGAACCACTTCCCGTACGGCAAGTAGCGGACTTCGCGCGGGGGGACAAGTCGCCACGGATTCGCAAGCAGCCAGCTGTAACGGGAATGCAGCTCCCGGGCAGGAAGACAGGCGGCTTCGGCATCCTCCGGACGTGACGCGCGACACTCCACAATCTCGACGGACCCTGCGAGACATCCCCGTGGCAGGTCATCAACGGCGAGTCCATGCCTCTGAGCAGCTCTCCGGGCGGCCGGCGTTATGGCGATCTTTCGGGAGGCGTACAGATAGATCCGTCCCCGTGCAGCA
>CAZUXX010000839.1:1064-1646 GCA_964624215.1 uncultured Planctomycetaceae bacterium | reverse complement strand
AAACGACGCTGCGGACAGGTTCACAGTATCCCATCCCCGGGACCGTTGCGACATCACCGCAGCATAGTCGGACACCCACACGCCATAGAACGCGTACGTCCGCCCCCGAAACGACATCACCTCCCGATGGACGTCCGCGGCCCGCTCATCCAGCAGATCGTACGCAAACACCAGGACCGACCGGAACCCGCTGCCGAACGCCTCCTCCCAGCGCAGCAGGCAACGCACATCGTCCTGCGTCGCCCAGTTCTCCCAGCACCGTCCCGAGCGCTCACTCCCCGACGGGAACTTTCTCCCCTTGACGTCCACAATCAGGTTCAGCTGCCCGGCGGGATACACCAGAAAGTCCATCGACTTCAGCGACGCATCCATCGCCAGTGCCCGCCGCGTCTCATCCACGGCGACATACGGGACGCGCAGGCTTCGCAGATACGCCTCAAAGGCCGCGTCGTAGTGATTCCCGCGAATCGCCATCGTCCGCTCTCCGCCCCGCCTCTTTCCCGTTCCCCGTCCCCGCGCTCTGTCCCCTTCCCCGTCCCCGCGCTCTGTCGTTCCCCGTCCCCCACGATCTTACCACTCCAT
>CAZUXX010000839.1:308-1054 GCA_964624215.1 uncultured Planctomycetaceae bacterium | reverse complement strand
AGCCTCCAAACTCCGTCCCCTCTCGCCGCACTCGACGCTACAATAGCGGAACCCACCGTGGCCTGATTCCCGCCCTGGCCTTCGACTGAAGTGATTGCGGCTATGATCCTCACGCACGGCTGCCTGCTGTCCCGCCTGAACTGTCTGGTCCTGGTTCTCGTTCTGGGCACCATCTGTCAACCCGCAGCACTCTTTGCCCAGCCGGAAACCGCCGAGGCCGAAAAGCACTTCGAAACACACATCCGACCGCTGTTGCACAAGCGCTGTGTCGAGTGCCATGGCCCTGCCAGGCAGCAGGCCGACATCCGTCTCGATCGCCGCGCGTTCGTCCTCGCCGAGGGGGGCGATCTCGTCGTCCCGGGAAAACCCGACGAGAGTCGGCTGATTCAGGTCATTCGGTATGACGGAAACGATACGCAGATGCCACCGGCCGCCAGGATGCCGGCCGACGAGATCGAGCGCCTCACCGAGTGGGTGCGGCAGGGAGCTTTCTGGCCACCCGAGTCGGAGCCCGCTCCGGAAGGGGGAATTGCCCGCACCGGCAGTGGAGAGATCGACTTTGTCGCGTCGGCCCGGCAGCATTGGGCCTACAGTCCGGTCACCGAGCCAGAGGTCCCCGTCGTCGAGGGAAACTGGGCCCGCGATCCGATCGACCGCTTCATCCAGGCACGGCTCAACGAAGCCGGCCTGACCCCCTCCCCCGAAGCCCCGCGTGACTGCCCGCTCTGCCCGCGCCTCGTCGCGTA
>CAZUXX010000839.1:0-298 GCA_964624215.1 uncultured Planctomycetaceae bacterium | reverse complement strand
TCCTGATCCGCCGCGCCTACCGCGACCTGTGGGGCATCCCTCCCACCTACGAGGAGGTCCAGGCCTTCGTCAACGATCCCGACCCCAACGCCTGGCAGCACCTTGTCGACCGGCTGCTCGCCTCCCCCCGCTACGGACAGCGCTGGGGGCGGCACTGGCTCGACATCGCCCGCTATGCCGACACCAAGGGGTACGTCTTCACCGAAAACCCCAACTATCCCTTCTCCTATACCTACCGCGACTATGTCGTCGACGCGTTCAACAATGACGTCCCGTATGACGAATTCATCCGGCAGCA
>CAZUXX010000838.1:0-1646 GCA_964624215.1 uncultured Planctomycetaceae bacterium | reverse complement strand
TTCCAGCGGGATCTCTTCAGGAACCAGCTCAGGGGCCAGGTCCGGCGGCGTCGTCTCACCACTGAGCAGCCTGATTTGCCGTTCCGCTTCCTCAACCTCGACCAGCGCCGCCAGTGCCGCAGCCCGTCTGCTGGCAATCGCCTCCGACACCAGTCGGCCCCTCGCTGAGTCAGCTCCGCCAATCCGCGACTCGATCTCGCTCAGCCGCTGCAGGGACCGGCAGTTCTGGAGCAACACGGCTCTTGCTCGATAGAGCTCCCAATAGGCCTCGTGAGCAGCGAGAAGACGCGCCCGCAGGCTCCTTGGTCCCTCCTCGTCCTTCCCCAATGCCCACTCAACCCGCACACGCCGTACGGCGACACGAACCTCACCATCGCCGTCGCTCACCGGCTGGGCGATATTCAGTCGCAGCAACTCCCCATCGAGTCCCCGGACAGCCGGAGCCACCGCGCTGACCGGGCGAATCTCTCCCTCGCGATCGCGGGATCCGTCTGTCCGTACCGGTCCCGACGCTCGCTCTCTCTGTTGGTCCACATGATGCCGGAACCGCTCGGTCGCCCGGTCACTCGTGGGCAACTCCTCCGCCAGCCGTGGCTCTCCCCAGTGAGCTTCGACGAACGATCGACGCTCGGCAGAGTTGAACCGCGCAAATGGTTCCTGGACCTGGTCCGCATCCCAGGTCATTGCCGCAACCTCCTCCGCCGCATCCAGGGCTGCCAGCGCCACCAGCTCGGCATTCACCGGTAACGCCTCGACTTCCCTCCTCAGTGGTAAGGCGATCTCGCGATCCCACCAGCTGATCCCCCTTCCCCGGGACGTCCGGAGAGACGCACCTGCCACGTCATCGCGAAGGGCCGTTGCCGGCCCTTCCTGGGAATAAACGCGTCCCGGAGAATGGCCTGCAGTCAGTCCCGCGATCGTCGCGACGGCGAGGGTGATCAGGCAGCGAAACATGTCCCCTCCCTGGGTGTCAGTACTGGAGCACAGCCTCCGCCATCATGGCTCTGCGTCTCCTGCACTCGATCAGATCGACCGATGCACGTCCTTCGCCGCTCTCCCCCGTCACCAATCAGGACCGGAATCACCCATTTGACCGGTCCCGGCGATGCGACCGCCGCAATCGCTACAACCACACCAGCCGGTTGTAACGGTGGTGCCGGTCATCCCGTCCCGGGAATCGGCAGGCGATCCCCGCCACGTGGGACTCGCACCATCTCGAACCCGCCCTGCATGCTCGCGGCGATTCAGTCCGAGCTGAGGCAGTACAGGGCCTCGAACGTCCGCAGGAACAGATCTCCATCAGCCGCAGCGGGGGACGCACGCCCGCCGACCTGGAGCTTGTTCGTCGCAACAAGTTCGTACTCGTCGGCCGCCCGCACAACGCTCGTGACCCCTTCCTCATTGAAAAAGTACACAAGTCCATTGGCCGCAATCGGGGACGCCACGTACGTCCCCCCCAGACGTGCCGTCCACACCTCGTCGCCATTCTCGGCATTCACACAGACGGCAACCCCGTTGTCCGTGACCATGTACACCCGGCCCTCCACGAGAATCGGGGACGACAGCCGCGAGTTCCCCCGCTTGCGGTTCCACACGATATGGGTGTTGTCCACGTTCCCGCGGGTCGACTCGTCCAGCCGCACGCC
>CAZUXX010000837.1:0-1646 GCA_964624215.1 uncultured Planctomycetaceae bacterium | reverse complement strand
CACCGTCGCTGCGTACCGTCACCCTGCCATGGGTCGGGGTTCCGTAGATCTCGGCACCAGACCTCTCGAGCCTCTGGATCGCTTCTGGGTGCGGATGGCCATAGCTGTTGTCGGCCGATGCTGAGTACACGGCGACCCTCGGTTGCATGTGAGCCAGGAAGCCGCTGTTGCTCGACGTTCGAGATCCGTGGTGGCCCACCTGGTAGATCTCGGCTGCGAGGCGCTCGCCATGGCGAGCGACCATGGCAGCCTCAGTGGGGCCTTCAGCGTCGCCCGTGAACAGGAGCCGCACTCCACCGTGCACCACCCGGAGCGCCAGGCCGTCCTCGTGGTGGTCACCGACAAGGCGCACTGGGTTCAGCACCTCGATCTGGAGGTCCCCAATCTGGGCGATGTCACCCGAGCGTGGTTCGGCGTAGGAAGCGCTTGAGCGTTCGAGCGCGTCGAGCGCTCGTCGGAAGGTTGCCGTCGTGTGCGGAGTGCCGGACATCCACACCTCGTCGACGGTCATCTGGTCGAGCACCTTGTCGAGCTGGCCTATGTGGTCGGCATGAGCGTGGGTGATCGCCACCAGGTCGATCCGGTCGATCCCGAGGGAGCGGAGAGCGGGAACGACGTCGGACCGATCGTGGCGTCCCGCATCGATGAGGATCGTGGCCCCGGCGCCGATGAGAACTGTGGCGTCGCCCTGACCGACATCGAGGAAGTGCACCTCGAGCCCACCGGTGGGGGCCGGGGCGGGCCCAGGAGTCGCCACCGACGTCGCGGGTGCTGCGGTGTCTGGCGGTGCGGTTGTCGTTTTGGTGCTGCTGCTCGACGTGGTGGTCGCCTCGACCGTGGTCGTCGAGTTCTCACCCGGTGCCGTAGTTGGTGACCCCACTCCTGCGCTGCTGTTGCCGCATGCAGGCAGCAAGAGCACCCCGGCCAGGAGACCGGCGAGGGCAGCTCGCAGCTCTCGAGTTCGATGACTCATCCGCTCTCGCAGCCGACGCCGTCCTTGTCGCGGTCGAATCCGTGCGGGTCAGGCGGTAGGACGCGGAATCGGCGATGTGGGATGTCTCCGCAGTTGAGGTCAGGTGGATACGGGGGGATGCAGACGTCGGGATAGGACGGGTCGCAGTTGCCGGCTGTTGTTGGTGGCGGAGGAGGAGGTGGTGGCGCCTGGGTCGTAGGGGGCGGTGGAGGAGGCGGAGCGGTAGTCGTCGGTGCTTCGGTGGTTGTCGGAGCTGCGGTCGTTGTTGTTTCGACAACGGTCGATGTTGTGGTCGATGTGCTCGTCGTCGGTCGTGTCGTGGACGTCGAGGTCGTTGTGGTTGAGTCAATCGTCGTCTCGGTCCCCGGCTCCGATGCCACCGCCTGCTCGGCATCTTGTTCGGTGAGGCTTCCGATGAGGCCCAGGCCCAGCAGACCAGCGACGCCCCAGGTTGTGATCTGCGCCCACCTCGGTAGGCCGCGGAACTTGGTCCAGAGGTCTCTCATGCCCGCCCCCTTGTTCGGCATCGACACTGCTCCTTCCAGGGTCGGCCACCAGTCGCGGGACTTGAGGTCAACAGCAGCGGCAGCGGGCCGGCGGCCTAGGGGCCTCTTCCGCCTCATCACCGGTGGGCTGTACGGGGAGCGCCAGACGGGACCTGCTGGCCAGCCGC
>CAZUXX010000836.1:0-1647 GCA_964624215.1 uncultured Planctomycetaceae bacterium | reverse complement strand
GACCACCGACCACCGACCGACCCGTGATCGCGCCGCGTTCGCCGGGAGCTGCGTCCAGAGCGAGCCCGCGAGCGCCCTCCTGCCGCCGGCCCGCGCGGGGAAATCCGCCGCTACCAGGCCGATGATCACATGGTCCGTGATCGTGCCGACAGGATTTTCTCCCTCCTTCCATTGCGCCAAGGACGCAGTTTTCGCCAACTTACGGGGTAAACGCGAGCCAGTCCCGTCGTCGAGCCAGTCGGAGGGGCGCTCTTCGTTGCTCCGATCCCGAGGCTCGGACCGCAGACGACCTCATTGATAGCGATGGACGGAGCCGCCCCGGCCGGTACCCCACGGCCGGGCAGTTCCGTCGTGCATCTCGTAGAACAGGTAGGGAGAAATGGGCAAGCCCACCGGGTTCATGGAATACCCCCGAATCGTTCCCCTCTCCCGGGATCCCCGGGAGCGGGTGAAGGACTGGAAGGAGCTTCACGATCACCTTCCGGAAGAGACGCTGCGGCAGCAAGGCGGGCGGTGCATGGATTGTGGCGTCCCGTTCTGCCATACCGGTGAGATGATGGCCGGCGGAGCGTCCGGGTGTCCGCTGCACAACCTGATCCCCGAGTGGAACGAGCTGGTCTACCTGGGCCGCTGGCGGGAGGCGCTCGATTTCCTGCACAAGACGAACAACTTCCCGGAGTTCACGGGCCGCGTCTGCCCGGCGCCGTGCGAAGGGTCGTGCGTGCTCGGGATCAACGAGCCCCCGGTGACGATCAAGAACATCGAGGTGGCGATCGCGGACCGCGGGTTCGCGGAAGGGTGGATCGTTCCCGAGCCCCCCGCAACCCGGACGGGCAAGAAGGTGGCGGTGGTGGGCTCCGGCCCGGCAGGCCTTGCGGCCGCGGCGGAGCTCAACAAGGCAGGGCATCTCGTGACCGTGTTCGAGCGGGCGGATCGAATCGGTGGGCTGCTCACCTACGGCATCCCCGAGATGAAGCTCGAGTACTCGCTGGTGGAGCGCCGCGTGAAGCTCCTCGCCGAGGAAGGGGTTCAGTTCGTGACCAACACGGAGGTGGGGCGGAACTATCCGACGGAGAAGCTCAGGTCGGAGTTCGATGCCGTCGTCCTCTGCGGCGGGGCGACCCTGCCTCGTGACCTTCCGGTAGAGGGCCGCGACCTGGAAGGGATCCATTTCGCGATGGATTTCCTCACCGCTTCCACGAAGAGTTACCTCGACAGCGGCTTCCAGGATGGCGCCTTCATCTCGGCCCGCGACAGGCAGGTGGTGGTCATTGGCGGCGGTGACACCGGCACCGACTGCGTGGCGACGTCGCTTCGGCACGGCTGCCGCAGCCTGGTGCAGCTCGAGATCCTCTCCCGGCCGCCGGACGAGCGCGCGCCCGACAACCCGTGGCCCCAGTGGCCCCGGGTCTACAAGCTGGATTACGGCCAGGAGGAAGCCGCGGCCATCTTCGGAGCGGACCCGCGCCAGTATGCAGTGGCCACCAAGGCCTTCCTCTCGGACGGGCAGGGCCGGGTGAAGGGAATCCGTGTCGTCGACGTCCGCTCCACCAACGGGAGGTTCGAGGAAGTACCAGGCACGGAGCGCGAGATCCCCGCGGACCTCGTCCTCCTCGCGATGGGGTTCCTGGGGCCGGAGCGTCGGGG
>CAZUXX010000835.1:0-1655 GCA_964624215.1 uncultured Planctomycetaceae bacterium | reverse complement strand
GCCTTGCCAGCGTTATCGCCGGGTTCCTCTACACCGGGGCGCCAGCCCACCTCGCCTACATCGGCCTCGGCGAGGTCACGGTGTTCATCTTCATGGGGCCCATCATCGTGATGGGCGCCTACTTCGTCTGGTACCTGCACAGTCGGGTCCAGGCATTGATTCCGTTCTTCGGTTTTATGCAGATTGCGGAAGTCCCGGCTCCGTACTTTCTGGGGATCTGGTTCCTGATGCAGTTTTTGCAGCAGGGCGAGGGAGTCGCGTGGTGGGCTCACATTGGCGGATTTGTGGTGGGAGCCGCCATCGCATGGATGCTCGACAAGTCGAACCTTCTCCCTCCCCGACAACCGTCCGGATCGCGACCGCGTCAGATCTGGCAGCCGCGTCACCCCCAGTGGTAAGCCGGAACGGTTTCTGTTTGCGTCTTTCCTGGAACCGCGGGAGGCTCACCGCTCGGCCGTCCGTGTGGTGGCTGAACCGGAGGAGGGCATCTCGAGCGTCTGCAGGTAGGCGTACAGGTCGGCCAGATCAGCCGGCCCAAGGCCCTTCAGGAGTCCGGAAGGCATGAGTGATTCGCGCAGTGTGCGGCGCAATTCGATGTTGTGGGCCTCGATCCGGTAGGTCCGGTTGGCTGGATCCCGCAGGACCAAGCCATCGACGGATTCGTACACGATGAGTCCTGTGAACGTTTCGCCCTCCTTCGTCACGATCAGAGTGGTCTGGTATCGCGACGATACGTCCCGGTTGGGCAAGGCAATTGCCGTGAACAGGTCCTCACGGGAGAAGCGGTGCGCAACGCCCCGCAGGTCGGGTCCCAGTGCCCCGCCGCTGCCGTGACACTGGATACAGGCGCGTTTGCGGAACAGTTCCTCTCCACGGCCCACGTCGCCGTGTTCCCAGACAACGTCGGCGAGCAGACGTTCCAGTTGCTCTGCCGAGGCGACATCGTCGCCGGTCTGGCGGGCGAACTCTTCGGGCCAGGTGGTGCGGGCGAACTCCGTCCATCGCGCTACGGCCTCGACCTGCACGTCGTCGTCGCGACCGAATTTGTAATCGAACGTGGAGCCGGTATTGCGTCTGAGTGCTTCGACGACCTGGTCGCGGATCATGCCCTCGTCCCCCCGGGGGGCGAGCCGTCGCAGCGTTCTCACGAGGGCCACGTTCTCTGCCGGGTCTTTCGAAGGAGGCAGCAGGTTCAGGGCGCGGACGCATTCTCCCAGCGCGTCGACCTGGGGAACGTCGAGCCCTTGCACAAAACGGTCGCGATCGACTTCGTCGGGAGATTGTGCCAGAGCGATGATCACCGAGGCCCGCAAGCCGAAGTCATCAAACCGGGATCGCAGGAGGTCATAGACGGCCGGATCGGACGTTTGCGAAAGCAGGAGGACGGTGTCGGGGGTCCATTCGTAACGGTCGGGATCCTGCATGACCCGGCTGACGAACAGGTTGACTGCTTCTTCGAAATATTCCGCCGACAGTTGCGGCAGGAACTTCGCGTGAGCACTTCGCCCGAATCCGGGAGTTCGCAACAGTGCGACCGGAAGGTCGGGATCTCGCTGGACCAACTCTCCATAGAGTTCGAGAACACGGTCGTCCCAATGCGAGTCCAGCAGCAGCTCGTGCTCGCTGATCTTGTTGTCGAGAGTGGCGATGGCCGC
>CAZUXX010000834.1:0-1667 GCA_964624215.1 uncultured Planctomycetaceae bacterium | reverse complement strand
CCGGCAAACCGGCTGACCTGTTCGCCAGGTCCGGCCCCGGGCGCATGGCTTGCACATCCGGAGCTGAACCCGAGCCCGGAAGGTGGCCATGCCCTCGAACGCGAGTCCGCCCCAGCCGCCCGGTGCCGCGGACATCCGCCGCGAGCTTCGCCTCCATCGATCGCAATGGATCGGCATCCCGCTGCTGATCCTCCTCCCGCTCCTCGGTCTGTTCGAAGTTTTCGGGGAACGCCGGCGTCGAGGCGCGTGCGAAAGACGTCCTGCTGGCGGTCGAGTTCCCGACGCGCAACCGCTACCGGATGGTGAACGAGCTCCGGGTGGGGGTTACGAATACGACCGCCCGTGTGCTCGACTCGGTGACGGTCGACGTCGATACCGCCTACGCGTCCCGGTTCTCCAGCGCCCTCGCCATCCCCGCTTTCGAGCACCCCTACAGGGTCCAGTTGAGCGGAGTTCAGCCGGGTGAAACCCGGCTCGTCCAGGTGGAGCTGGAAGGAGACGCGTACGGGCGGCACAGCGGTGAGGTGCGGGTGAGTGCCGGATCGGATACGGCGCGGGTCCGGCTCCACACCTTCATCTCCCCCTGACCCGGAAGGATCCTCATGGATACCGTCTGGCGGGTGGCCGTCGTCTATCTGTTCCTGATGGCGGCGCTGCGAACGATGGGCAAACGAGACGTGGGCCAGCTCGCGCCGTTCGACCTGGTGGTGCTGCTGCTCATCCCGGAGATCTTCTCGCAGGCGATGGCGGGGGAGGACTACTCCCTGACCAACGCCATCATCGGGGTGTCCACCCTGCTGTCGCTCGTCTTCCTCACCTCGGTGATCACGTACCGGTACAGGTGGATCGCGAAGGTGGTGGAGGGCGAGCCCGCCGTGCTGGTGCGTCATGGGCATCTCGTGCCGGAAGCCATGAACCGCGAGCGGGTGGGGCCGGACGAGATCGTCGCGCACATGCACAAGTCGGGTCTGGAGCGGATCGAGCAGGTGAAGTGGGCGATCCTGGAAACCGACGGGTCGATCTCGTTCGTGCCGTGGGAGCCGGGCGGGTCGGCGCCGCCGGAGGTGTAGAGAGTGTGTCGAAACGAGTTGTACGTCCCGATGAGGGGTCGCGGTCGCGGTACATCCAGCGGGGGCGACTCCCCCGCTTCCCTCGTCATCCCGGCGCAGGAGATTGTGTCAAAACCGTCGATCCAGCCCCGTTTGCGCCGGGACGAAACCGTGAGCGGCCTACGGCGCCGTATCCCCCAATCGTCATCGGCGGAGGCTGTGTCAAAACTGACCGATGGTCCTTCGTCGCACGGCCCGGTGTTCGTCGGGCGCAACCGAAACCCACCATCGTCATCCCGGCGCAGGCCGGGATCCATTACTTGTAAAAACGCAAGTGCGCTCGCGGCTGAGGAGAGCCTGCATTACGTTCGTGTGATGCGGGTTAGAAGCACTCATCGACGTATCGACAGGCGGATGGATCCCCGCTTTCGAGGCCGTGTCAAAACTGCCCGATGGTCCTTTGTCGCACAGGCCCGGTGTGCGTCGGGTGCCAACCGAAACCACCATCGTCATCCCGGCGCAGGCCGGGATCCATCCGCCTGGCGACGCGCGGATGCATACCTATAACGCGTTTCACAACAACGTAATGCGAGCTCTCGGCGAGCGAGAATCCATTGG
>CAZUXX010000833.1:0-1671 GCA_964624215.1 uncultured Planctomycetaceae bacterium | reverse complement strand
GACTCTGAGTGTAGCGATCCCCCGTCGGGAGCGGTTGGAATCTCCGTCGAATGGGAACGGTCATGCGTGGGCCGACATTGCCTCCGCGACGTGGAGAGATCACCACTGCCGGAAGCGTTTTCCGACTGCCGCAACGGGGCAGCAGCGCAGCCATTCAGATAGCTGCAGGATATGGATCCTGGCTTACCGAGACGATCAGCTCTGCGTCCAGAAAGCAAGCAGAAGAACGGCCCGCCCGGTCGATCACGAATCCCCGTGAATCGTGTAGCTCCGAAGCCGCAGCGGCCGGCGCCGAACACATCCGGCGGGGCAGCGCCCGCCGGATGTGAGCATCCGAGAGAGGTCAGTTCTCAATCGGCCCTTCGTAGAACGCGACCTCGTACGTGTCGAGCAGACTGGTCGACCAGTCCGGCAGGTTCTGGGTCAGCTCCTGGGCGGCGATCATGTCCTGGGGACGGTCGTATTGCCCGGAGAGGAAGTTGTTGCGGGCGATTTCCCACTGCTCCTCATTGGCAGGAATTCGCGACTCAACCTTCACGACGTAGTACTCCGTGCGCTCCTGGCTGGGAGCCACACCGACCTCGCCGACCTCGAGTTCGTCGAAGACGATCCGCATGAAGTCCGGTCCCACCGGTTCCAGTCCCGAAATGGAGGTTTGTTCCGGGCGGAAGTCAAACCGCTGGAAGGGGTTCTGGGACGGCACGAGGGTCTGTCGCATCCACGAGAACTGCCCCGTCTCGGTGACTTCGATCTTGATTCCTCCCTCCTCACCGGTGACGGATTTTTCCGCCAGCAATTCCGGCAGAGGCCGGTCACTGTCGCGAACCAGTTCGGCCATCTCCCGGGCGCGTTCCTCGGCCCGCTCGCGAGCACGCAGTTCCCGCCAGGTGCGGACGACCTGTTCACGAACCCGCTCGTCACTCAGATCGCTGGGGATGTAACCGGGGACATGGGCGGTCTTCCAGTACAGGTAGGTCTCCTCAATCTCCTGCGTCGGATCGGCGAGCTGGATGCTGCGGACAGCGAACAGCTGGTGTTCCGGACTCGTGATGAGTTCGCGGGCGACCGTGACTTCGGAGCCGCGGCGGGTTGCCTGCGCCACCGGGTGATCTTCGCTTTCGATCAGTTCCCGGAAAGTCATCAGGTCGGTCTCGACGATCGACATCGGCTTCCCGTCCACGATCTTGCGAGCTTCTTCCATCGCCTGGTAGACGGTGAGCTTGTCCTCGATCTCCTCGCGGGTCGAGACGCGTCGTCCGAGGTCGGTCAACTCGCTGCGGACCGATTCCATTGCCTGCTGGATCAACTGCTCCGTCTTTTCGCGGATGAGTTCCTCGCGGATTCGCTGCTTCAACTCATCATCCAGCGGCATGATGTCGGGAACCGATTCGACAGCCGGTTCGGAAGGTTCTGCAGAGGGACTCCCCTCGTCCGCCGGCTGGGAAGCAGGAGCCGCTTCGGCCTGTGCAGGGGTCTCGTTCTCCGTTTCACTCGCAGAGGTTTCGAGCTCCTGTGAATCGGTGCCAGCCGCAGGAGTCTCGGTCGTCGCGGGCTGCTCAGGGGTCTCCGCGGCGGGGGACTCGGACGGCTCTGAGGTCTCCGCCGGAGCATCTGATTCTTCGGCAGCAGGTTCGTCGTCACACGAAGACTCATCATCTCCACATGACGAAC
>CAZUXX010000832.1:0-1671 GCA_964624215.1 uncultured Planctomycetaceae bacterium | reverse complement strand
CCATCACGCGGCAGGGATTCGATCAGGCTGTGCGTAAACCGGGGAGCGTTGTAGTTCAGATCGTCCCAGTGACGGACATGCGCGACCACGGTCCTGATCCCCGAGCCCGGCAGCATCGCAGCAGCAAATGTCATTGCCAGTCCAGCAGACAGCACACGTCCTCCCCGGCCCCGGTTGGACACCTTGCGCACCAGCGACAGAACCAGTGCTCCGGTACACAACCACATCGGGGCACCCGCGTAACACCAGTACCCTTTTGTGGGGTGTCGTCCATTGGCAGCGATCAGCAGGTAGCAACCACTCAGAGTCACCGCGCAGGCCGTGATCCATCCCGGGTCGCGCGTCCGCCACGCCCGCCAGACGACAAACAGCGTTCCCGCGAGCATCAACGTCGCCTGGATCGGCCCCGTATGCTCGAGAAACAATCGACTCTGCACGCGGAACGAATCCAGCGGCAACAACAGTCGGCTGATCAGACCCGGCCCCGATTTCCCCAGCACATTGTTCCCGAACTGCGTCGTGAACGTCTCCGGTGCGACGGCAATCAGCGGCCCCCACAACAGCGCGAGCACCATCACGGTCGGCACGGCCAGCAGGAGCCCGTTCTGGATCCGGGGCCACACCTTCTCGCCCGCGACAAGCCCCCACACTCCGACCTGGAGTGCGTACACGATCGCAAACGGATGCGTCAGCGCTCCCAGACCGACGACCGTCCCCGTGGCGACGAGCCAGCGCGGGCGTCGGTCACGCATCCAGTGCCCCATCAGCCACAACGCCGAAAGCCCGAACAGTCCGCACTGCATGTCCGGCCGGGCCACCAGACAAGGGAAGTACACGATCCGCGAGAATGCGAACAGCCCGGCCCCCCACAGTGCAATCCCGTCGTCCCGGAACCATTGCCGCCCCAGCGCAAACGTCACCCACACCGCCGCCATGCCGGCCAGTGCTGCCGCCAGCCGCGCGTTCCCCGTCGAGGGACCGAGCACGCTGTACACCGCCGCCTGCCAGTAGAAGTACAGCGGCGGCAGCGCATACAGCACTTCATCCGCACGGTAGAACGCACCGTCCGGATTCCGCGACGGCATGTAGGGGATCCGGGGGATCCCCTCCTGCAGAATCGTGTACCCCGGGACCGCGAAGTAGTCCTCGTCCTGCGCCGGCAACTGCCGGTACATCACGGGCCCCCGCAGCATCGGAAACACCACGCAGATCAGCGCGACCAGACACCACGAGGCACCCGACCGGCTGCGCGGCATTCCCGTGTGCAGGCTCGGCATGTCAATTGACCGGTGGCAATCGGCGAGCATCACCGGAAAGCGAACCCGACGCTATCCACGCTGGTCCATTGGGACGAACTTCCTCTGACGTTCGCCGAGATAGATCTGCCGCGGCCGCTGAATCCGCTGGTCCGGGTCGGTGATCATCTCCTGCCACTGGGCCAGCCACCCGACCGTCCGCGGAATCGCAAACAGCACCGGGAACATCGTCACCGGCAGTCCCATCGCCTCGTAGATCAGACCCGAATAGAAATCGACGTTCGGATAGAGCTTGCGGCTCACGAAATATTCGTCTTCCAGAGCAATCCGCTCCAGTTCAAGCGCGATGTCCAGACGGGGAGTGCTCCCGGTGATCTTGAACACCTCGTCGGCACACTGCTTGATGATGCGGGTC
>CAZUXX010000831.1:0-1676 GCA_964624215.1 uncultured Planctomycetaceae bacterium | reverse complement strand
GATGCGTCAACCAGCGGGCAAGTCGCTCCCGCGGATCGGATGACCGTCCCTCCCACTCACGTGAGAACGGCAACGACGCGGCCACTGCACGCCCCTCATCCTCCTCATCTTCACGGATCAGGTAAACCTGCTCCGGCACGTCCACAACCCCGGCCAGAGTGATCCGCAACTGCCCGTAATGAGCCGCGATCCCCTCGAACTGCGCCTGGGTCCAGTGGTCAAACGGGTGATCGTGACACTGCGCACAATCAATCCGCTGGCCAAGAAACGCCCGCACGGTGCGCGCCGCGAGCACATTCTCGTCGAACTCTTCGTTCGCATAGCCCGCCGTCACAAAGTTCACCTGCCCCCGCCCGGTCCAGACACCATCAGCCGCGATCAGCTCGCGCACAATCTCGTCGTACGGACGACGCGCACGCAGTTGCTCGCTCAACCACGCGTTGAGCCGGTCGCGACGGAACAGAAGAAACTGCCCCTCATCCACCCCCACAAATCCGCGTGCCAGTCGCTCGGCCCAGTAGTCACTGAACCGCGGATCGTCGAGCATTGCGGCCGTCCACCGTTCCAGCCGATCGGGACCACGGTCCGCCTCGAATCGGCGAACCTCCTCCAGCGAAGGGATTGTCCCGTGCAGTGCCAGCGAAAGTCGCCGCAGTACGGTCAACTCATCCGCCGCGGCGGCGGGCGTCACCGGCCCCGGCACATCCGCCGGCACTCCGGTTGAGGCAGTCCTCTCCTCACTCCAGAGCGCGGCAAGCTTGCCGTTGAGCTCATCCACCATCTCCCGCGTGTCTGCCAGTTCGACTGCCGACACCGGTGGTTCCTGACGCGAGCGGGGCACATACACCGCCCACTCCGTCAGCGCGACCACCGTTGCCGGGACGAGAATCAGGGGCAGCACATGCTTGACACCTGTCATGGAGTGCACCGCACAGTTCAGGGGCCCGAATAACTCCCGCAAATCCGGGATGACGCCGGAGGAACAACAACCCGGCAGACAACACTCCGGATCGAACCCTGTATCAGCATACCCGGCCCGCCGGCTCATCGTTTCAATCCATTTGCGGCCCGCGTCCAGTCGCGAACACACCCCATGCTGTGATTCGACGAGGTTGATGAAACATTCCCTCTCTCCTGGCGGTATCCTGAAAACGAACCGGGTCCGTCCCGCCGCCGGATCTCCTCCGGGATCTTTCGTCCCCTGTTCCCCGATCCATGCCGGCATCGTCTTCACGAATCCTGAATGCCGATGAAGCCATAGTGCCGGCCCGTCACGACGAAGGCCCGCCGGACATCTCAGCTGTCGAGCTCACCGCACGACCTCCACACAACCCCCGGACGAACAACCGGTTGCCGGAGCCCATCGAATCCGATCCCGGCTACGGAGGACACCTTCCCCCATTCCCCGGAGTGAGTAGACCGCTTCGCTCGACACTCTGGCTGATTCGCGGCGGCTTTGGATTCGCCAGCCTCACCTTCCTTCTTGCCGTCGTTGCAGCGATCCCGATCGTCAACTTCCTTGCGTTGGGATACCTCCTCGAAGCAGAAGGACGCGTCGGGCAGCGCGGAGAAGCACCCCTCGGGCTCGGCGACCGTGCGGCCCGTGCGTTTGCGAGAGTCGTTGCTCTCCACCAGCAGGCGTGCGCCCAGCGGCACCCAACGCGACGGCACCTCGA
>CAZUXX010000830.1:0-1682 GCA_964624215.1 uncultured Planctomycetaceae bacterium | reverse complement strand
CGGGATTGGTCGCCAGGGCCCGGGCGATGCACAGCCGCTGCTGCTGTCCGCCGGAGAGCGCCAGTGCCGAATCCTTCAGCCGGTCCTTTACCTCGTTCCACAAGGCGGCCCGTTGCAGGGACGTCTCGACGATCTCCGCCAGCTTGCGACGGTCTTTCAACCCGCCGATCCGCGGGCCATAGGCGACGTTGTCGAAGATCGACTTCGGGAACGGCGTCGACTTCTGGAACACCATGCCGATCCGTTTGCGAAGCGCCACGACATCGACGTTGGTGTCGAAGATGTCGACCCCGTCCAGAAGGACCGAGCCGGTGTGCCGCGTCCCCTCGATGATGTCGTTCATCCGGTTGAGGGTCCGCAGAAAGGTGCTCTTGCCGCACCCGGACGGACCGATCAGCGCCGTGACCGACTGGGAGGGGATGCGAATCGAGACATCAAACAGAGCCTGCGCATCACCGGGGTAATAGAAGTTCAGGTTCTCCACCTCGAGCACCGCGGGATGGTCCGCAGCCGGCGTCTGTGAGGCGGGAGCTGTCGGGAGGAAAGGTCTTGGAGTCTCGGCCATCATGCTGCGTGGATTCTGGAGGAGAAGCCGCGGACTCGGCAGCACGCTGGCTGCCGGGCTCCCGACGGCGGGTCCGGTCGCGATGCTCATCGGCCAATCCTCCGCTGAAACCGGTTGCGAATGAGAATCGCGCCTGCGTTGAGCATCAACAGTGATGTCAGCAGCACGACGATTCCTGCAGCTGCCGCCTGTTGATACGCCGCATCGGCTGTGGGAGGGTACTTCGCCCAGTTGTAGATCACCATCGGCAGCGCGGTGTAGACATCAAACGGTGCTTCGGCCACCGAGCCGGGAGAGTTCAGTATCTCCCACGGCCGGGTAATGCCCCCGGGAGTTCTTCGCAAAAAGACGGCCGCTCCGACCATCACCAGGGGAGCCGTCTCGCCGACCGCCCGGGAGATCGCCAGGATCACCCCGGTCAAAATCCCCGGCAGCGACGACGGAAGCACCTGGTCGCGAATCGTCTGCCACCGTGTGGCCCCGAGTGCCAGCGACGCTTCTCGGATCGACGACAGGACGGCACGCAGGGCCTCCTGACTGGCGACGATCACAACCGGCAGGACCAGCAGGCTCAGCGTGAGGGCCCCCGAGATCACCGTGCTCCCGAACGGCAGAGGAATCCGGACCGGGCCAATCAGAACCGCTTCGATGTCTCCCCCCACCAGGCGCGATGCATAGCCAGTGGGAGAAAACAGGTCGAACATGCGGACGAACGCCGTCAGCCCGAGAATGCCATACACAATCGAGGGAACGCCGGCGAGATTCGACAGGTTGATGCGGATCAGCCGGTTGAGCCAGTTGTCTTTGGCGTATTCCTCGAGATAGACGGCCGCACCGATCCCCACGGGGACAGCAATCAGCATCGTCAGGATCATCAGCCAGATGCTTCCCCACAGGCCGGCGAGGATGCCTGCCTTCTGCGGATCGATGTAGGAGTCGAAGCTGCTGAGAAATTCCCAGCTGAGCCGGCCGGCTCCCATGAACAACACGGTCCCCAGCAGCAGGGCGAGCATCACCAGACTCGACCAGGCGGCTCCGCCACACACCGTCTTGAACAGCCAGCCTTCGCGACGGCCGCTCTGCAGCGGGCCTCCCGTCGTGCGGGGAACTGCCGCGG
>CAZUXX010000829.1:1210-1699 GCA_964624215.1 uncultured Planctomycetaceae bacterium | reverse complement strand
CCTTCGGGGAGGTTCTCTTCGATCTGGTCACTGATCTGGGATTCGGCCTGACGCTCGGCCTCGTCGATCAGGAAATCCTGGATTTGCTCTGACGACATGCCGCGCATGTCTTCCCAGTCGACCTGCACGTTCAGTGCGTGCGATGCGAAGTCGGCACAGATCTGCCACGCGTAGTTCCCTGAGAGGAACCGGTCACAGGCTTTCTCCAGTTGCCGGTCGATCATATCGAGAATGAGGTCGCGGCAGTTTGCCCCGTCGAGAATCCGCTGACGATAGCGATAGACTTCCTTGCGCTGGTGGTCCATCACCTCGTCGTATTCGAGGAGGTGCTTGCGGCTTTCGAAGTGGCGTTCCTCGACCCGCTTCTGGGCCTTTTCGATCTGCCGGGTCACCATGCGGCTTTCGATGGCTTCGCCTTCCTGCATGCCGAGCCAGGTGAGCATCTCCTTGACTTTTTCGCCGGCGAAGATGCGCATCAGGTCGTCTTCC
>CAZUXX010000829.1:0-1200 GCA_964624215.1 uncultured Planctomycetaceae bacterium | reverse complement strand
GAGGAAGAAGCGGCTCGATCCCGGGTCTCCCTGACGTCCGGCACGCCCGCGGAGCTGCAGGTCGATTCGCCGCGCGTCGTGCCGTTCGGTTCCGATCACGTGCAAACCGCCCAGTTCGGCGACCTTGCGGCCTTCGGCCTTCATGCCCTCCCGTTCGGCGATTTCGTCTGCCTTGGCGTCCCATACCGATTTGGGAACATCGATGCGGGATTCGTAGGTGTTCTTGAGCTCTTCCCACGCCATGTGTTCGGGGTTACCGCCGAGAATGATGTCGGTACCGCGACCGGCCATGTTGGTGGCGATGGTGACTGCTCCCAGACGTCCGGCCTGGGCGACGATCTCGGCTTCCCGCTCGTGATACTTGGCGTTGAGGACGCTGTGTTTGATGCCGCTGCGGGTGAGCATTCCCGAGAGCTTTTCGCTCTTTTCGATCGAGACGGTTCCCACGAGGATCGGGCGTCCGGTCTTGTGAACTTCCCGGATCTCGTCGAGGACCGCTTTCCACTTTTCCTTCTCGGTGCGGTAGATGACATCGGGGGAGTTGATCCGCTGCATGGGCCGGTTGGTCGGAACAGCGACGACGTCGAGACCGTAGATCTTGTAGAACTCGGTCGCTTCGGTCATGGCCGTCCCGGTCATGCCGCCGAGCTTCTGGTACAGCTTGAAGTAGTTCTGCAGCGTGATTGTTGCGAGTGTCTGGGTGGCCTTCTTGATCGGCACCCCTTCCTTGCATTCGACGGCCTGGTGGAGTCCGTCGCTCCATTGTCGGCCGTACATCTTGCGGCCGGTGTGTTCATCGACGATGACGACTGCCATCTCTCCATCGACCCGCTCGACGACGTAGTTGACGTCGCGCTTGTAGAGGTGATGAGCCTTGAGGGCGTTGTCGATGAGGTGGGGCCACTCCATGTTCCCCGCGGTGTAGAAGCTTTCGACTCCGGCAAGCTCTTCGGCGCGGCGGATACCCTCCTCGGTCATGTGGCAGGTGTGTTCTTTCTCCTTGACTTCGAAGTCGATAGCCCGCCGGAGTTGCCGGGCAATCCGGTCGGCACGCGGATACCGCTCGATGTCGTCGTGTGCCGGGCCGGAGATGATCAGGGGCGTCCGGGCTTCGTCAATGAGGATGTTGTCAACCTCGTCGACGAGGGCGAAGTCGAGCGGGCCCTGCACCTGCAGGTCCTTCGTCGGCTTCATGTTGTC
>CAZUXX010000828.1:0-1705 GCA_964624215.1 uncultured Planctomycetaceae bacterium | reverse complement strand
CTCACCGCTCCCCGGCGTAACGCCGACGAAGCCCGGCTCGTGCACCAAACCTCTCCCCGGGATCGTCCCCGACGTCGTCAACGAGGAGGGCCAGCCGATCGAGGGGAACCAGGGGGGACTTCTCGTCATGAAGCAGCCCTGGCCGAGCATGCTCCGCACGCTCTACGGCGATCACCAGCGTTTCATCGAAACCTACTTCGCCAAGTTCAACAACAAATATTACTTCGCCGGTGACGGGGCCCGTCGCGACGAGGACGGCTATTACTGGGTCATGGGCCGCGTCGACGACGTCATCAACGTCTCCGGCCATCGTCTCTCGACCATGGAGATCGAGTCGGCGCTCGTCTCACACCCGATGGTTGCCGAGGCGGCCGTCGTCGGCTTTCCCCACGATCTGAAAGGGGAGGGCATCTGCTGCTTCGTGATCCCCAAGACCGACAACCCCGAAGAGAGCGCCAAGCAGGAGCTCGTCCAGCACGTGCGGAACCAGATTGGCGCCCTCGCAACGCCCGATCAGGTCCGCTTCACCAACGCGCTGCCCAAAACCCGCAGCGGCAAGATCATGCGCCGCCTGCTCCGCGACATCGCGGCCGGACGCGAAAGCGTCGGTGACACCACGACCCTCGAAGACTACTCCGTCCTCGCCAAGCTCCGTGAGGAAGAAGAAGGGTGAGGTGACTGGCTCCGGGGAGCCGAACCTGCCAAAGTCAGGTCGACGGCGTGCCCGAGTGGCACGCCGTCGTATGGCTGCCCGCGTGTCCCTGGGTCGATCGTGACTCTCAGTGCGTGGATGACGTCAGCGGCACGTGGCAAACGTCACCAGCGCGAGTCCGAAACGTTTCGCACCGGGATCCGGCTGACGACCTGGGACTCCGTGTGACGCTGGCCGGCTCCGCCTCAGTGCACGAAGAATTCTTCCGGCTCCGGGTGAGCCACCACGAGATCGTCCACGTGCTTGCGGGGCTGCGACGCTTCGTACGCCTGATAGCCTTCGATCCGGTATTCCGGAATCAACGAATTGATCCGCATCTCGATCCGGGTCAGCTGCGTCCCCTCTTCCTTGCTGACGAAGGTGAACGCACGCCCCGTCGTCGACGACGAAATCCGTCCCGTCCGGCCGATGCGGTGGATGTAGTCGTCGCAGTCTTCCGGAATGTCGTAGTTGATGATGTGCGACACCCCGCTGATGTCGATGCCTCGTCCCACCACGTCGGTGGCGATCAGCAGTCGCACTTCACCCGCCCGCAGCCGCTTCATCACGCGGTCGCGGGTCCGCTGCGGGAGATCCCCGTGAATCGCAGCGATCCCCGGCAGTTTGCGTTCCAGACGCTGGTGAAGCTTGTCTGCTCCCCGCTTGGTGCGGCAGAAGACGATCGCCTGCTGCGGTCGCTCCTGCAGCAGCAGCCGCACGAGAAGACCGAATTTCCGGTGTGCATCCACCGTGCAGTAAAACTGCTCGACCGTATCGGTCGCCACCCGGTCTTCCGAAAGATCAATCCGCACAGGGTCCCGCATGAACCGCATCGCCAGCCGTTCGACCGCCTCGGGCATCGTGGCCGAAAGCAGCAGCGTCTGCCGGTCGGTCGGGCAGCGGCGGAGAATTTTCTCGATATCCGGCCGGAACCCGATATCGAGCATCCGATCCGCTTCGTCCAGCACTGCGATCCGCAGTCGCGAGAAGTTCACCGCTCCCCGCTGCATCAGG
>CAZUXX010000827.1:0-1708 GCA_964624215.1 uncultured Planctomycetaceae bacterium | reverse complement strand
AACCACTCGGTACCGAAAATAGTCCGCCACTCTGACCTTGCGCAGCAATACTAAAGGCACGGGCGATCGTCCCGGCTCTGGTGGTGAATGATACGAGGATCATTCCCAGGATGAGCAGCCCGTAGACGATCCCGATCATCCCGAACGTGCCGATCTCCGCCAGCACGGGAACTCCCGATGTCATAACACCCCTCTAGGAATCACGCTTGGGAGAAAAAGAGAAAGGAATCAATTCACTGTACACGGCCACGGGAGGGTTGAAAACTGATGGGGATGTGAAGACCCGGCCAAAAAGGCAGGGAGGGGGCGAGGCTCTTTCCGGCTGAAGGGCCGGGATCAGGCCTTGCGGATGAAGTGCTGGGCGTAACTGCGGACATGCTGTCCGTTGAGGACGTGGAACATGCGGAGCTGCTGGACGGTTTCCTGACTGAAGCGGGAGAGGGGGACGTGGATCAAGCGTTTGTTGTGCCTGCGGGCGAGCCGTCTCCAGCCGGCGCCGGGAGGAGCCGACGAGAGGAGGGCGATGTGCCGTTCGTTTGAGTAGGCACAGGCGGCTGCGAGTAATCGTTCTTCGAGGGTGTCGGCGTAGTCGAAATCGGGGTCCCTCCAGATGTCGGAGACATCGCGAGGGGGGAACAGGAACATGGCGCCGCCATACGTGGCGAGGGCGATGCCGGGCCCGATGATCTCCTGCCTGTAGTCTGTGGCAAAGAAGGAGAGGGTGGATTCGTCGTGCGATTCGGCGTGCCAGGTGATTCTCCAGGGGTAGTCCCGGGGATCGGCCGGGGAATCAAAGAGCATGATGACGCAGTCGAGTGAGCCACGACTGGGGGGGTACTCCTTGACGTAGAGGCTGCCGGTGTGCCAGTTGCGCAGGGTTTCGCGGATATCGAGACCATCCTTGAGGCTGGTTGAGAACTTTTCGGTGCGTGCCAGATCCTGTCCCAGCAGATCGAGTGCGTGGTCCTTGATGTGAGTCCTGAAGCGCTCGATGGAGACGTCTTCGGGCGGCCAGCTGCACTGGCGGAAGGGATTCCAGCGCTGTTCCCAGTGGAGCTGTTGGGCGCGTGGCGGCCGGCGCTGCAGGTGGCAGGTGCGCCAGGTCAGCGGCGGTCCGGGGAGTCGGCTTTTCATCGCGGCGAGGTCTCCGTCGGGCAGCCTGGCGCGGCCGATCCCCATTTGCAGCGTGTCGAGCGAAGGGGGTTCGGTGTGGGGGTAGTCGCGGGCGGTTTCGGCCAGGTGAATGGCGAACTGATCTCCGAGCACCTGCTGAGCGGCGACGATCAGGGTGTAGAGATCGGGTGTCATTCGCCGCTCGACGAGCGAGAGGTTGCGGACGTATTTCAGATAGACGCGGAGCAGCTGGGGGGAGATCTTTCTGGCGCGGGTTTTGAGTTCGCTGCGATAGCGGAAGCGTGCGGCGAGGAGCATTTCCTTGACGCCGTCGATGGAGAGGTTTTCGTCGTCGTCGAGTTCGGCCCGCGCGCGTTCGTAGAGGCCGGTGATGAAGGGGAGTTCACCGAGCAGGAAGAGGAGGGTTTGCGAGTCGACCCCGTAGAGGGCGGGTTCTTCGACGTCTTCTTCTTCGCTAATTTCGCGCGTGCGTCCTGATAGTTCTTACGCAAGCTCGCTTCGAGATCGGACAGGTCGATACCAGCTTTTTTAGCGTTGGCATTGATGTCTTGGATGAAGCGGTTGAATTTGGGCT
>CAZUXX010000826.1:0-1713 GCA_964624215.1 uncultured Planctomycetaceae bacterium | reverse complement strand
TGTGATTCCGGCACGCAGAAGAAAGTCTTCGAGCGAGGTGATGGCGTCGATGTCGAGGTGGTTGGTGGGTTCGTCGAGCAACAGGACATCGGGAGATTCGACGAGAGACCGGGCGAGGAGGACGCGGCGCTTCATTCCGGAGGAGAGAGAGTCGAAGCGGGCGTCGGGATCGAGAGACGTGCGCGAGAGGACGGCCTCGATCTGCCGGTGGTGTTCCCACGCGGCTGCGGGGTCGAGAGTCTGGCCGAGCGCGACGAGGCGGGCTTTGGTGTCGGCATCGGGCGAGGACTCGGCGCGGCGGGTGAGCCGGCGGAACTCGGCGACGCGGGTGCCAACCGGGCCGAGCCCCAGAGCGACCTCTTCGAAAACGTCGCGGTTGGTTCCGGCCGGGACTTCCTGGGCCAGTCGGCTGACGCGGCAGCCCGGTGCGATGACGACATCGCCGTCGTCGGGCGAGACTTCCCCGCCGAGCAGGCGCAGCAGGGTCGATTTCCCGGCTCCGTTGCGACCGACGAGTGCGATGCGTTCCCCCGACTCGATGCGGAACGAGATGTCTTCGAGGAGCGGACGGCCGCCGTAGCTGAAGGAAAGGTTACGGACCTGAATCAGAGACATAGGGGCAGTGAATACGGAGAACTGGGGTCTGGGGGCCGGGGCCGGTCCGAAACGCGTGATGGCGGGGATGCGGGAAGGATGCTTTCTCCTTGTAGGGAACGGCCGCCGGGGGGGCCAGTGACCCGACGAGGGGATCGGCGGTTGTGGATGGGTGGCGGGGTCGTCCAGGAGACCTGCGGCCCCGCGGCGCGAGAATCGGAAGGTTCCGGAGACTCTTTGAACGACGGCGGGATGTGAGTGCAGGCCGGTCGAACCGCCTGCCCTGACCGACTACAATCGACGTCAACGATTGCCACTTCTACTTTTAACGCATGGAGTTGAACGTTCATGGCTGTTTCCCCTGTCACTCCCGGAAAGACTCGCATCGGCTGGATTGGCACCGGTGTCATGGGGCAGAGCATGTGCGGCCACCTGCTCGACAAGGGCTTTTCCGCGACCGTTTACAACCGTTCGAAGGACAAGGCGCAGGGGCTGCTGGACAAGGGCGCGACGTGGGCCGATTCGCCGAAGGCGGTTGCAGAGAATTCGGACGTCATCTTTGCGATCGTGGGTTTCCCGGCTGATGTGCGCGAAGTCTTCCTCGGTGAGGAGGGAGCGCTGGCGGGTGCCGGCGAAGGTGCGATTCTTGTGGACATGACGACCAGCGAGCCGTCGCTGGCGATCGAGATCGCCGAGGCGGCGAAGCAGAAGGGGGTACACAGCGTCGATGCGCCGGTCTCCGGGGGGGATGTGGGTGCGAAGGAAGCGCGGCTATCGATCATGATTGGTGGCGACAAGGAAGTCGTGGATGCCCTCAATCCCTGCTGGGAGGCGATGGGCAAGACGATTGTTCACCAGGGCCCTGCCGGAGCCGGCCAGCACACGAAGATGGTCAACCAGACGCTGATCGCGACGATGATGATTGGTGTGTGCGAGGCCCTGCTCTACGGCTACAAGGCGGGTCTCGATCTGGAAACAGTGATGAAGTCGGTTTCGACGGGTGCGGCGGGGAGCTGGTCGTTGTCGAACCTTGGTCCGCGGATCATGGCGAATAACTTCGATCCGGGGTTCTTTGTCGAGCACTTCATCAAGGACATGGGGATTGCACTGGCGGAAAGC
>CAZUXX010000825.1:0-1716 GCA_964624215.1 uncultured Planctomycetaceae bacterium | reverse complement strand
TCAACGCCGTGCCGGAGGAAAGGCGCCCGTTTAAACAGGAGCGGATCCCCTACTGGTACTCGCCCATCAAAGACCCGCAGACTGGTCGCTGGATCACTAGCCATGTCATGAACCAGGATTTCGTGGCCTGGGTTGGTCAGGACGTCGTCGCCGACCGCACACAGGAGCACCTCGGCGAAAGCGACCGCGGCATCATCTCCATGCGCAAGCGCCTCCTCGACGACGCCAGGCTAGTCGCGGATGGCGGTGAGCCCAAGGCGATAATCCGCGACCCCGAACTCAACCGCAGCGTCGAACTCCCGATCATCGGTCGTGAACGCAGCCTCGATGGCGCTACGGTAGGCCTCCGACTCGGCCCTGGCCAGAGCGTCGGCGTCGACACCGGCTTCGTCTTCCTCTACGGCCAACCTGAAGAAGTCCAGCAAGCCTATCGCGAGGCCATGGGCCTGCCCGTAAAAGCGTAGAGCCCTCGCCACTCGCACCGAGAGCAGCCTCTGTAGGGGCGCGGCATGCCTCGCCCCTACGCGCGACGCAACCCCAAGAAACGCCGTCTCAACTCCGTAGGGGCAGGGCCAGCCCCTGCCCTGACCTCTCTCCCCTAACCCCCAATCCCCTTCCCGTACTTCTACGCCTACTCCTGTGCCACAATGGCCCCGACATGCTGAACGTAGACTGGGACGCCGTAACCACCGAAGCCACGCAGCTCCTCCAGAGCTACATCCGGATCGACACCACCACCCCACCCGGGAACGAGCACCTCGCCGCCGACTTCCTGGAGGGCGTGCTCGCCAAGGAAGGCATTGCTTCGCGCCGTTACGACTCCGCGCCCGGTCGCACCAACCTCGTCGCCGACCTCGAGGCCACTACCGACGAAAAGCCCCTCATCCTCCTGTGCCACACCGACGTCGTCCCCGTGGAGGCCGAGCACTGGCAGATGCCGCCCTTCGAGGGCGTAATTCGCGACGACCATGTGTGGGGTCGTGGCGCTCTCGACATGAAGGGTATGGGGGTTCTGGAGCTCATGGCCGTCCTTACCCTCAAGCGCGCCGGAGTCCCGCTGCGACGCCCCCTGCGGTTCCTCGCAGTCGCCGACGAAGAAGCCGGTAGCGCCTACGGAGCCGAGTGGCTCAGCCGGGAGCACCCTGAAGTCATGGACGGCGCCTTCGTGCTCAACGAAGGCGGCTACGGCGCCACCAGCTACCTCGGTGTAGAGCGGCCCCTCTTCGGCGTCTCCATGGCCGAGAAGAGCCCGCTGTGGCTTACCCTAAACGCAACAGGTCGGCCGGGCCACGGTTCCGCACCGCATGAGGACAACGTGCTCGACCGCATCGTGCGGGCCATGAACCGCGTCCAGTCCTGGCAGCGGCCCTACGTCATGACGCCGCCGGTCCAGGACGCTCTGCGGGCCGCACATGCAGAGGGGTACATGGACGTCAGCCCCGACAAGGCCAGCCCCGAGGCCATTGCCAACCGCTATCGCTCCCTGCGAACCGTCCTGACCAACACGATCAGTGCCACGGGCCTTCATTCAGGCATGAAGCACAACGTCATCCCGGCGACAGCCAGCGCCACCCTCGATTGCCGCCTCGTGCCCGGTTACAAGCACGACCGCTTCATCGCCGAGCTGGAGCGCGTCATCGACGACCCGAAGGTTCACCTCGAGACCGTCTTCGCTGCAGAAAGCCCCACGACCAGCAGTGACACCGAGATGTTCGA
>CAZUXX010000824.1:0-1720 GCA_964624215.1 uncultured Planctomycetaceae bacterium | reverse complement strand
CGTTCGACAAGAAAGACCTCGAGAGTCCCCGGCTCGACCGGTGCCGGTGTCGCCGTCGGCGAATAAACGAACCGGGTCGCAAGATCCGCAGGAGCCTTTCGTCGCCGCGAACGAAAGTCGACGTGCCCGTCCTCACCGGTGTCGGCGGACATGCGGGCCCACCAGTACGGAAGCCCGAACCCCCATCGCGCACCGCGAACGGCCAGCCACGAGTTGGCATCCAGCGAGAAGAACCACACCCCCGGAACACCCGTCGCTTCATCAACAACGTACGTCCGACAGTTGAGTTCCAGAAAATTGGTCGCCGTCGGAATCCCCGGCATCCCGCGAAATCGCACGTCACGCATGAAGAACGGGACAACCCCGATCCATCCCTCCCCCTCCCACGTATCAACCCGTAACCCCGCCGGCAGTCGACGCTGCAGGTCTTCAACCGGCCACCGCCAGTGCAAAAACAGCAGTTGCTTCCACGACTGCCACATCACCGGCGATCCGTCCGGACGGCAACGGGCCGCCAGACGCTCCTCGGTCGTCGGCCCGCCCCGATCTCTACGCGTTGTGGCACTCATCTCAGCCGGCTCCGATCCGTGAACACAGGCGGGACGTTCCCTCCGCACCCCGCAACGTGAACCTGTCTCCCATGAACACGCCCGCGGGGAATTGCGACGCCCTTCGGACGTCTCATCCGATTCGGAACCTAGAATACTGCCAGGGCAGCGGAGTGTCGGCCGGGCAAACCCCGGAGAACCCGACCGATGCCCACAAACCAAAGCCCCGACAGGGACATTCGACAACTCGCAGCATTGCCGGGAGGCTCGAAGCAGCTAAGCTCAGCCGCACAAGCCCGGTTTGCGTGCATTCTCCCGGTAAACCATCAATACGGAATCGCCTCGCCGTTGCCGGACACGGCCGCATCCGTCGGTTTTGCGAATTGAGGCTGGAGCATGTCAGTGATGCAAGTGTGGCCGGGTCAGCCCTATCCGCTGGGAGCGACATGGGACGGACGCGGCGTCAACTTCGCCGTCTTCTCAGAGCACGCAACCCGCGTCGAGCTGTGCCTGTTCAACTCACCGGACGATCGCTCCGAAGCCGTCTGCATCCCCTTGCGCGAGCGGACTGACTTCGTCTGGCACTGCTATATCCCCGGCATACTCCCCGGACAGTTGTACGGCTACCGCGTCGACGGACCGTACGATCCCGCAAACGGCCATCGCTTCAATCCCAACAAGATCCTGCTCGACCCCTACGCCCTGGCGATCGGCCGCATGTTGCGCTGGGACGACGCCATGTTCGGGTACGACCTCAATCACCCCGACCGCGACCTCGTCCGCAGCGAAAGCGACAGCGCCCCCTTCGCGCCGCTGGGAGCAATCGTCGACACAAGCTATCGCTGGGGCAGCGACGAACACCCCAAAACCCCCTGGCACAAGACGGTCATCTACGAAGTCCACGTCAAGGGATTCACCATGAGGCACCCCGGCGTGCCCCGGCACCTGCGCGGGACCTATGCCGGGATGGCGCACAAAGCGTCCATCAATCACCTCAAGGAACTCGGCGTCACAGCCATCGAGCTGCTCCCTGTCCACCATCACATCGACGACCGCCATCTCGTCCAGCAGGGACTCACCAACTACTGGGGCTACAACACGATCGCCTTCCTGGCCCCCGATCTCCGTTACGCAGCCGACAAATCCCCCCAGGGCAGCCTCCGTGAATTCAA
>CAZUXX010000823.1:0-1721 GCA_964624215.1 uncultured Planctomycetaceae bacterium | reverse complement strand
ATACCGCAATTCTTGCCGGAGCACTCGAAATCCCCGCCGTCGTCGGCGTCGGCAGCTTCCTGTCCGAGATTTCCGGAGCCGATACGGTCATCATCAACGGGGACCAGGGCGAGGTCATCATCGATCCCGATGAGGAGACACTGGCCCGGTATCGCGAGCAGGCCGAGCGGTACCGTACCGCCGCGGCGCGCTGGCGGGCTCTCGGGCCGCAGGAATCCATCACCCCCGATGGTGTCCACATCCCTGTTTCGGGAAATATCGAGTTTCCCGAAGAGGTCGACCACTGTGTCGAACGAGGTGCCGATGGCATCGGCCTGTACCGCACCGAGTTTCTGTATCTCGGGTCGACTTACGAACGAACCGAAGAAGACCATCTCGCGGCTTATCTGCGAGTTCTGGAGGCCTTCCCTTCGGCACCGGTGGTCATCCGGACACTCGACCTGGGGGCCGACAAGGTTCCCACGCGACTGCGCGGGTTCTACGATGGAGAAGCCAATCCGGAGTTGGGGCTGCGCAGCATCCGCCTCTCGCTGAGCGACACCGGGCAGTTCAAGATCCAGTTGCGGGCAATTCTGCGGGCAGCCGTCAGCGGTGATGTCTGGGTGATGTTTCCGCTGATCTCGTCCCTGGCGGAATTCCGCCTGGCCCGCATGCTCATCAAGGATGTCTGTGAAGACCTGGAAGAGGAGGGGGTCGAGTTCCGCGGGGATATCCCCGTCGGCATGATGGTGGAAGTCCCGGCGGCAGCGCTGATGGCCGACGAATTCGCCCGCGAGGTCGACTTCTTCTCCATCGGCACGAACGACCTGATCCAATATACTCTCGCGGCCGACCGGGGAAATCCCGCGGTCTCGCAGTATTACAATCCTGCCGATCCGGCCATTTTGCGGCTGATCCGGATGGTGGCGGAGGCAGGGGCCCGGCACGACATTCCCGTCACCGTGTGCGGGCAAATGTGTTCCAATCCCAAGTTTGTGCCATTGCTGATGGGTCTGGGAATCCGCCGGCTGAGCGTGACGCCCCAATCCATTCCGCAGGTCAAGACGGTCGTGCGGGCCACCACGATCGAGGCAGCCGAACGGATCGCCCGACAGGCACTCGAGTTTGATGTGGCCCGAGAGGTTGAGTCATTTTTGCGAGGTGAACTGCACAAGTCCTGTCCCGAGTTATTTGAATGAGTTCTGAGCTGTCCACGGGACCGGACAAGCAACGCTGCAGTTGGCCTGGCAATCGAATCCAGTTGAGAAACTGATCACTTTCACTTCGACTGCGTGTTTCCACTTTTGCACCGGAAGTTGCTCCCGCACATGGGGAGCTGTCGAATGAACCCCGGACCTGAATCACCTGCTCTGCCTTGTGCGACTCCGGGACGGGAGCAATCCCCCGTCTGTCGGATCTTCTTTCGTATTGCGGTGCACAGCCCCAGCCACTGCGGGCCGGGCGACCGCCACGGGCCGAGCGTCTGGCGTGCAGTTTTCCCCGGAGTTCGCTCACTGCTTCGGCCGCCGCACGCCACCTGCAGCGACGGGCCAGGGCCGCACCGGCAGATCGGTCCACCGCGGGCCACGATCGATGCCGCCGGGCCGTCCTGCCACCAGTCGCATTTTCCGGTTGGTCGGACGAGGCGACGAAGGCGAGGGACACTGACTTCCCCTGCGGATCGGACACACGTGCGTCGACTACGACCACAGGTGTTCAATGAAAAAAGAGATGCTGATCAA
>CAZUXX010000822.1:0-1729 GCA_964624215.1 uncultured Planctomycetaceae bacterium | reverse complement strand
CCTCGGTTCGGTCGCCCTCTGCTTCAGCGGATGCCGGTCGTACAACAACTACGCGGAGACGATCTGCAATGACACCACGCAGATCGACCGGATCGTGGCCCAGGTGGATTCCGGATTGCCGCCGGCGGCTGCACCGGAGCCCGTCATTGAACCTGTCACGCTGAAGACGGTGCAGGAGAACGGGGAGCCACAATACTGGGAGCTGACGCTGGACGAGGCGATCGCTCACGCGATGGCCAACTCGACGGTGCTGCGTGATCTCGGAGCGACGGTGCTGACCTCTCCGGAGACGGTGACGACGGCGTACACGCGGGGGATCGAGCAGACTGATCCGCGGTTCGGGATGGAGGCGGCCCTTTCGCAATTCGATGCGCAGGTGAAGGCGCTGGCGGCGTTCCAGAACAACGACCGGGTCTTCAACAACCGTTTTCTCGGGGGAGGGGGGAATTTCTTTCGCCAGGACCGGCATGACTACATCGCGGAACTGTCGAAGGTGACGGCGACGGGTTCCAGGTTCGCCATCCGCAATATCACGGACTACGACGCGAACAACGCCCCGGGGAACGTGTTCGGCAGTGCCTGGCAGACACAACTGGAGGCGGAGGCGCGTCAGCCTCTGCTGCAGGGAGCGGGCCTGACCTACAACCGCATTGCCGGTCCCAACGGAGTGCCGGGGGTTGCGAACGGTATTCTGATTGCGAAGGTCAACAACGACATCAACTCAGCCGAGTTCGAGGTCGCGCTGCGGAACTACATCAGTGACGTCATCAATGCGTACTGGGATCTGTACTTCGCGTACCGCGATCTGGATTCGAAGCAGGAGGCGCTGGAGCGGGCCCGCGAGACGTGGCAGGCCTACCAGGCGGAGCAGGTTGCGGATCGCGGGGGGGGTGTTGCCGAGGCCCTGTCTCGTGAACAGTTCTTCCGCTTCCAGGCCGAGCTTGAGGATGCCCTTACCGGGCGGGTGGCACAACGGACCCAGGCCCGCAACGGAGCAACGGGGGGCGCGTTCCGGGCGATTAACGGAGTCCAGGCGGCAGAGCGTCGGCTGCGGCTGTTGATCGGGCTGCCTGTGAACGAACAGCGGATGCTGCGTCCGGTCGAAGAGCCCGGGTTTGCACCGGTGACGTTCGACTGGGAGAGCATCGTCGGCGAAGCGCTCCATCGTCGTTCGGAGCTGCACCGTCAGCGGCTGCTGGTCAAACGTCGCGAGATGGAACTGCTGGCCGCCAGGAACTACCTCGCTCCGCGTCTGGACCTGTATGGGCGGTTCCGCGTGCGGGGGCTGGGACATGATCTTGCCGGCGATGAAGTCCGGCAGGGACTGCAGAGTGCGTACAGCGAGCTGGCGAGTGCCGAGTACCGGGAATGGGAGACGGGGGTCGAGTTCAGTATGCCGATCGGATTTCGGCAGGGTCATGCCGCTGTCCGAAATGCCGAGCTTCAGCTGAGCCGGGAGCGTGCTCTGCTGCGGGAACAGGAACGGCAGGTGATTCACGACCTCAGCGCGATGATCGCCGAGGTGGATCGTGCATGGCATCAGTCCCAGACCAACCTCACTCGCTACCTGGCTGCTAAGGACGCCGTCGTTGCGCTGGAGCCCGACCACGTCAGCGCCTACGCCTTGGTGATAGAGCCTGGCACCAAGATGGGTACGCAGTTGCGCCGCGGCCAGATCGAGGCAACCGACCCCGATCTGCAGGCCGCCATGTATGAGGCGACTGACAGG
>CAZUXX010000821.1:0-1739 GCA_964624215.1 uncultured Planctomycetaceae bacterium | reverse complement strand
CACGCGGTAGATGCCTCGTGTGGCCCGGCCGTGGCTCCCCGCCTCGGTCCGGACGCAGTGGGAGATCACGCAGAACTTCAGTGGCAGGTCGTCTTCCGGGAGGATCTGGTCCCGCAGCATTCCCGCCAGCGTGATCTCTGCCGTAGCAATCAGCGACAAATCACTCTCGGCGATCGAATAGATCTGGGTCTCCGGTCCACGAGGCAGGTATCCGGTGCCATCGAGGATCTCATCACGCGCCAGGTCCGGCGTCGTAAAGATAGTGAACCCCGCGTTTCTGAGAGTCTGGACGGCGAACTGCACTAGCGCCAGTTCGAGCAGGACGGCTTCGTTCTTCAGAAAATAAAACCCGTGACCGGCCACACGGGCACCGGCATCCAGATCAATCAAATCGAGCGACTGCATCAGCTCGAGATGATCTTTGGGAGCAAAGTCAAATGCCGGCCGGGTCCCCACTTCGCGAATCAGAGCGAAGTCGCTCTCGCCCCCGACAGGAGCGTCCGGGTGCGTCAGATTCGGAATCGATGCCTGCAGCTCGCGCAGATCGGCTTCAGTCTGCTTCAGATCGGCTTCCAACCCCGAGACCTGCTCTTTGAGCTCCTTCCCCCGCTGAACGAGGGCCGGCCGCTCCTCCGCCGATGCTTTCGGGATCTTTCCCGAGATCTCGTTCTGCTCCCGGCGGATCGCATCCACCGACTGGATCAGCTGCGACCGCTGATCGCGCAGCGCCACCAGCCGGTCCAGATCACACGAGACTCCGCGTCGTCGACAGTTCTCGGCGACCAGATCGAGGTTTTCACACAGAAATTGAAGATCGAGCATGCTCAATCGCGGGTGGGTTCAAAGGAATCCTGCAGCAGCGGCGAACAGTACGTGAAAGCTGCTGTGAAAGGCAAACCTGCAATGCCCCGCCGGAGAAAACGCTCGAACATCCGCCCGTTCGAGGCCGGTGCGCACCGCGATCGCATAAGTCATCCGACGCGATACCGGGAGCGCCACCAGTGGTTCGCTGTTGCCAATCGCAAGTTTCACAAACGGCTTCACTTTCCTGCTGATCGGGGTTGTCCCGCCCGATTCGATGCTGTTAGGGTCCTTCTCCGGTGACGTCGCTCGTCTTTGTGACAGCCTCGATCCTGACCGCGATTGCCGTGGTGGCGCCTGTGCGAACAATTGTGTTCTCCGCACGCTGACACGGCGGGCGACGCTTCGAAATTCATGGACGCGCTCCTGACAAGCCTGCCGCCCCCGGAGTCGCGATGTCCCAACGGAATTCTCTGGGAATCACACTGGTGGACCCTGATCGGGGACCGCCGCACGCCTGACGCCGTTTGACAGCGCCTTAGCGCTGATGGCCCGAGGTGAGTCCACTTGACGGAATGAGTGGTCCCGGGCCTGATCTGAATGCCGCTCAGCCGCATGAAAATCCCCTCCGGCCGAGTGGCCCCTCTGAACCCCTGTCATTCTCGACGGGAAAGGAGCGATTATGCGTTTGAAGGGATCACTGTCGCTTGTCGCCTGCTGCGCTGTTGCCACGACGGCCGCAACCGCGCGAGCCCAGTTCGAGCAGCCGCCGGCACAGCAGGCATCTCAGACACAGTCAGCGCAACCAACGGAAGTTCAGCAGCCTGCATCGGCACCAGGTCGCGCCACAGTAGGTGAGACCGCGCCGGTCGATGACGTCGTCGCGCGTGTGAATGGTGAGCCGATCACCCAGCGAGAGTTGCAGCTTGCCGTGCAGA
>CAZUXX010000820.1:0-1740 GCA_964624215.1 uncultured Planctomycetaceae bacterium | reverse complement strand
CACTCCCTGTTCTGGACGATTCTCGGCCCGGGAGCCGGGGGCCAGCCGTCGGGTGATCTTGCTGCGGCGATCGATTCGACGTTCGGCAGCTTCGACGCCTTCAAGGAAGAGTTCGGCAACGCAGCCGCCACACGGTTCGGCAGTGGCTGGGCCTGGCTCTGCGTGAACAATGGCAAGCTGGAAGTCACCAGCACGCCGAACCAGGATACTCCCTTGTCGGACGGGAAGACGCCGATTCTCGGTCTGGATGTCTGGGAACACGCCTACTACCTGAACTACCAGAACCGCCGTCCGGACTACATCAGCGCGTTCTGGAACGTGGTCAACTGGGACGAAGTCGCTCGTCGCTACGCTGAAGCGAAGTGACCTGACGACGTGTGTCATCACTGAGGATTCGGGAGCGGGTGCCCACCGGGTTGAACCGGTGGGGCCCCCTGACCCCGCGGGAATCGTCGAGTCGCTGTCCAACCGGAGAGCGACTCTTTGTCTTTGGGAAGTGAGGATTGCATGACGGCGGCACCCAAAAGCGAGGCAGCGTTCGAGCGCGCCTGCCGGGTGATTCCCGGTGGTGTCAACAGCCCGGCCAGGACGTTCGGGGGTGTCGGCGGCACGCCGCGGTTCATTCAGCGGGGCGAGCGGCAGCACCTGTACGACATCGACGGGAATCAGTTGCTGGACTACGTCGGGAGCTGGGGTCCGCACCTGCTCGGCCATAATCCGCCGGCGGTTGTCGAGGCGATCCAGGCGGCGCTTGCAGACGGTACGAGCTTCGGGGCACCGACCGAACGTGAGATCGAGCTGGCGGAGCTTGTCGTCGAGGCCGTTCCGTCGATCGAGTCCGTCCGGATGGTGAACTCCGGTACGGAAGCGACGATGTCGGCGATCCGTGTGGCCCGCGGTTACACCGGGCGAAACGTCCTCATCAAGTTCGCAGGCTGTTACCACGGTCATGCCGACAGCCTGCTGGTGCAGGCGGGAAGCGGCGCGCTGACACATGGGGTGCCGTCGAGTCCGGGAGTCCCTCCGGGCTGCACGGCGGACACGCTCAATCTCGAATACAACGATGTCGAGCGGCTTGAAGAGACCTTTGCCCGCCGGGGCGACGAGATTGCGTGTCTCATCCTGGAGCCGGTGGTCGGCAATATGGGCGTGGTGGTGCCGACGGAGGAGTTCCTCGCTGCCTGCCGGGACCTGTGCACCCGGCACGGGTCGGTGCTGATCTTCGACGAGGTGATGACGGGGTTTCGCGTAGCGTATGGAGGTGCGCAGGAGCGGTTCGGCGTGACCCCGGATCTGACGACGCTGGGCAAGGTGATCGGTGGCGGGCTGCCGGTCGGTGCCTATGGCGGGCGGAAGGAGATTATGGATTCGGTTTCGCCGGTGGGGCCGGTGTACCAGGCGGGGACGTTGTCGGGGAATCCGCTGGCGGTCGCATCGGGACTGGCGATGCTTCGGGAACTGAAGCGGCTGAATCCGTATGAAGAACTGGAAATACGGACGCGTCGGCTGTGTGACGGTCTGGCGGAGGCGGCGACGCAGGCCGGCCTGCCGCATCAGATGGCGCGTTGCGGCAGTATGTTCACGTTGTTCTTCAACCCGGAGCCGGTGACGAACTATTCGATCTCGGCGAAGAACGACACGGGGCGGTTCTCGCGGTACTTCCACGGGATGCTGGAGCGGGGCATCTATCTTCCGTGCAGCCAGTTCGAAGCGAACTTCGTCTCGGCAAAGCACACCGAC
>CAZUXX010000819.1:0-1740 GCA_964624215.1 uncultured Planctomycetaceae bacterium | reverse complement strand
CACGCCACTGACGACCAACCGGGGAGGATCCTGTTTCGGAACCCGCAGCCCCAGATGGTACCGCAAGTAGCCGAGATAAGGACCTTCGTGCTCGGGCACCGATTTTCGGGGAGCCAGCACGGAAAAGAATGCCTGGATGACCCCTGGCACCTGATCGATGGCCGCGCAGGTTTTAGGGAAGCGTTTGCGGTTGACTTCGAGTCGATGCCCCAGGATCTCCAGCATGCAGACGCTCCAGGACTGTTCGCTCTGGGCAGAAATCACCGCCTCACCGCGATCAATATCGTGGTAGCGCGGCAGCGGACAGTTCGATTCGCACAGCGCGTCAAACTCGTTGCGAATGTCGTGGTAAGCCCGGGTAATGGCATCGAGTTCGGGATAATCGGTCGCGATGTTCAGATAGGGGGGCCGGTTGACACCTCCGCAGTAAGGGGACAGGACGCTGTTGACCGCTGATTTGAAGATGTGGTAGTCCATAGCCGCAGGAACCAGAACGGGGAGGGGCACAGGGGACTTGACCCCGCAAGTTCAGTCCGCTTTGTCGTTCGCGACTCGGGCGGCATCTGAACTGGCCGACGCGGATTGATCATCTGCGTCGGACATAAGCTAGTGCGGCCCTCGCCGTGCCCGACAGATCAGTCGGCTCGATTCCCATTTGCACGAGCAGAAACTGCATCTGTCATTCGAGGCCACCGACGGCCCCTCGTGGAGAGTACGTCGACCGGGGCACTTACTCGTCAAACGGGAGGGATTCGCGGGCCTTGTCCGAGATGTCTTTGCGACACCAGGCACCATCCCAGCGGATGCGTTTGACGGTTTCGTAGGCCCGTTTCTTCGCCTGCGAGAAGTCATCGCCCAACGCCGTGACTCCCAGTACCCGTCCGCCGTCGTTGACGACCTGTCCGTCAACAACCCTGGTTCCGGCATGGAACACCTTCGCGTCAGGAATTTCGGCAGCGTCTTGCAGACCGCGAATCGGATGTCCCTTGGTGTAATCTCCGGGGTACCCCTCCGAAGCCATGACGACGCACACAGCTGGACGCGGATCCCACTCCAGGGGAGGCAGATCACGCAACCTGCCCTCACTGGCGGCGAACAGCAGATCGAAGAGGTCGGTTTTCAGACGCATCAGGACGGGCTGCGCCTCGGGATCGCCGAAGCGGACATTGAACTCCAGCACCCGTGGTCCCTGGGCGGTCAGCATCAGGCCGCCATAGAGCACACCCCGAAACTCCGTCCCCCGGCGCCGCATCGTATGTACGGTCGGGATGAGGATCTGATCGATGATCCGATCCATCAGTTCCGGTGTCGCGAACGGAGCGGGACTGTACGCTCCCATCCCGCCGGTGTTCGGGCCCAGGTCGCCGTCGTAAGCGGCCTTGTGATCCTGTGATGATTCAAGGGTGACAATGGTGCGGCCGTCGACGAGAGCCAGGATGCTGACCTCCTGACCGGACAGACACTCCTCGATCACCACCCGCTGCCCGCTGGCTCCGTAGCGATTCTCGACCATACATTCGTGCACGGCCCCGATCGCTTCGGCGCGGGTCTTGGCAACCGTCACCCCTTTACCGGCTGCCAGGCCGTCCGCCTTGACGACCAGAGGACCCTCCTCGCGTTCTTCGAGGTACTGCACGGCAGCGTCGGCATCGTCGAAAACGCGATAGTCGGCCGTGGGCACTCCCGCCTGTTTCATGATCTCCTTTGCATAGATCTTGCTCCCTTCGAGTGCAGCCGCTG
>CAZUXX010000818.1:0-1740 GCA_964624215.1 uncultured Planctomycetaceae bacterium | reverse complement strand
CCGGGAACGCGCTCCACGGTTCTGTGGAGCGGTGAGGGCATGTGATGCACAACTCGATTCGCGGCCGGAGCCGGGCCGTCTGGCCGGTGCTGTGCCTGTTGGGGGGGCTGCTGGTGTGCGTGGATGCAGCTCCGCCGCGGAATGCGAAGCCGCCCAAGCTGCCTGATCTGAAATCACCGCAGGCGAAGTTGCGGTACATCCAGATGATCCGCCAGCAGTTCCCGGCGATGCGTCGTTCGACTGCGTTTTCGTCGTCGGAACTGGATAAGCAGCTTGAAAGCTACGTGGCCCGGGAAACGCGTACGCCGTTCGCGGACATCTGTGATGATGAGGCGTTTTTACGGCGGGCGTCGATTGACCTGACGGGGCAGATTCCTGATCGGAAGGAGATCCGGGAGTTTGTGGCGGACAGGAATCCGCGGAAACGGGCGGAACTGATCGATCGATTGCTGTCGACCGAGGAGTATGCCCGCAAGTGGGCCCGCTACTGGCGAAGCGTCGTCTTCTACGAATCGGCGGCCAACCGGAATAGCGTTAATCCGCAGGCGTTCGAGGACTGGTTGTTCGAGGAGTTCAGGGCGGGGCGTTCGTGGGATCTGATTGTGGCCCAGATGCTCTCGGCAGCGCCGCAGCGAGACCGCAATCGCAAGCCGCAGGACAACGGCTGGCAGCAGAACCACGGTCCGAACAACTTCATTCTGTCGTGCGAGCGGAAGCCGGAGGTTATCGCGTCGCAGACGGCGCGGCTGTTCATGGGGATCAGCATCGGGTGTGCGGAATGCCACGATCATCCGTTTGACCAGTGGAAACGGGAGCAGTTCCACGAGATGGCGGCGTTTTTTGCTCCGGGGCGGTACTACATGACGGAGCTGGATGATCCGGCGTCAAAGACGGAGATGCAGGCACGGTTCCTGCTCGGGGAAAAGCCTCCGGAGTATCTGAAGGGGGACCACCGTCGCGTGGCGCTGGCGGGATATCTGATGTACAACCCGGACAATTACTGGTTTGCGCGGGCGTTTGTGAACCGGATCTGGAACGAGTTACTGGGAGACGGGTTCTACTCGGTCGACAGTCTGGGCCCGGACAAGGAAGTGCAGCATCAGCTGGTGGTCAACCGGCTGGCGGCGACGTTCCGGTACAACGAGTTCGACATTCGCTGGCTGTTCCGGACGATCATGAACACCCGGGCGTACCAGCGGGAGATCGCGACCATCCACAGCGAGAAGGATCTGTTCACGTCGGTGCGGCCGGCGCGACTGCGGTCGTATGAAGTTGCGGACAATATCGAGCGGCTGGTGGGTGAGACTCCGAATCTCCGCCGGGCGATCGATCAGGCTTTCGATCAGAACCCGTCGGTCCCGCAGCGCGATCTGGAAGGTTCGATCCAGCAGGCGCTGCTGATGATGAACAACACCACGCTCCACAGCCGACTCAACAATGGTCCGCTGGTGAAAGAGCTGAAGCAGATCAAGCACGACGATGCGCTGATCCGAGAGGCGTTTCTGGGGACACTGGCGCGTGCCCCGACTGCGGTTGAGACCGGCCGCTACCAGCGGCACCTCGAGCGTTCGACGAACCGGCAGGAGGCGATTGAAGACATCGTCTGGGTGCTGGTCAACTCGGCCGAGTTTGTCACCAAGCGGTGACGTGCGGTGTCTGTTGTGACTTTGACCGGTAAATCTCTGACGTGCGTGAGACGATGAACACCAATATGCTGTCTGTGTCTGTCGACCGTCAGGG
>CAZUXX010000817.1:0-1749 GCA_964624215.1 uncultured Planctomycetaceae bacterium | reverse complement strand
TCCTGGAATGGGCCGGCGGAGCCGCAACGCTGGGAGCGAGTTCCTTCCTGGCTCATCTTGACGCCAATGCGGCGGAGGTGCGTCGGAACCAGAAAGCATGCATTCTGGTGTGGCTGGGGGGTGGAGCTCCCACGATCGACATGTGGGATCTGAAGCCGGGCAGCAAGAACGGTGGAGAGTTCCAGCCGATCAGCACTGCCGGTGACATGCAGATCTCCGAGCACCTTCCCGAGATCGCGAAGGTGATGGACAAACTGTCGATTGTCCGGTCGATGAGCACCCGCGAAGCGGATCACGCGCGTGGGACGTACTACCTGCATACCGCCTACGTGCCGAACCCGACCGTTGTGCATCCGACGTTCGGCTCGGTCGTGAGCTACGAGCTTGGCCCCAAGCGCAAGGATCTCGAAATCCCGTCGTTCATTTCGATCGGCGGGGGTGGGATGGGACCGGGCTTTCTGGGAATGGCGCACGCCCCGTTTGTGGTCGACGCCCGTGGACAGATCCGCAATGCCAGCATGGGAGACACGACTCCCGAGCGTCTGAAGCAGCGGCTGTCGATGCTGGGTGAGATCGAGAACGGGTTCATCAACTCCGATCGTGGCGAGACCGGTCAGGCCCATAAGGAGGTCTACCAGAAGGCGGTGAACCTGATGGTTTCCGACCAGATGAAGGCCTTCCGGATCGACGACGAGTCGGATGAGACGCGGGCCCTGTACGGAATCGGTGCTCCGGGTGGTGGCGGTGGGATGATGCGGGCAAATCCGTCGACGTTCGGGCAGAGCCTGCTGATGGCTCGCCGGCTCGTCGAGATCGGTGTTCCGTTCATCGAAGTCCGGTTCCCCGGTGGCTGGGACCTGCACCAGAACGTGTTCCAGACCCTCAGCCAGACGAACCTGCCGGTCCTCGATCGTGGCATCTCGGGGCTGACGCGGGACCTTGAAGCCCGCGGCATGCTCAACGACGTGTGCATTGTCGTGATGGGTGAGTTCGGGCGTACTCCCCGTATTAACCAGAACGTCGGTCGCGATCACTGGGCAACGAGTTGGTCGGTGCTGGTGGGTGGTGGTGGCCTGCAGGGTGGTCGTGCGATTGGAGAGACCGACGCCGACGGCGTGCGGATCCTCAGCGAGAGCTACCTGCCAGGCGATCTGTGGGCGACGATTGCTCACGCCTTGCGTATCCCGCTGGACACCGTGCATCACTCGAAGAACGGTCGTCCGATGAAGATTGCGAACGGGGGAACTCCGATCAGCGGCCTGATCAGCTGACCTTCTCCCGCCGTGTCACCGTACGGGCCAGACGGGGGGTGGAGATCCACCCCCCGTTTTCGTCTCCCCCCAGGTATCGGCACAGGGCCGTGTCACAGAACGATTCCGGGTCCGGGCCACCGGACGAACACTTCGTGCAGTTGTTCACGCGGGTGCAGCGGAAGCTGTATCTGTACATCCTGTCCCAGGTTCCCAATGTCTCGGATGCGGAGGAGATTCTGCAGGAGACCAACTGTGTGCTGCTGGCCAAGCATGGACAGTTCGAACCTGGCACGAATTTCAACGCGTGGGCGAGTCAGATTGCGAGTTACGAGATCCTGAAACATCGGCAGCGGCATGTTCGAGATCGGCTGCGGTTTTCAGACGAGTTTCTGCAGGCGGTCGCAGCCGAGGCGGCCCTGGCGATGGAATCCCTTGAAGAGCGCCGCAAGGCACTGGAGGTCTGTCTGAAGAAGCTCCGTCCGAAGGATCGCCAGTT
>CAZUXX010000816.1:0-1760 GCA_964624215.1 uncultured Planctomycetaceae bacterium | reverse complement strand
AAGTACGGACACCACGTCGTGGTTGCTCCCCGGGGACTGGCGGACGAGATCGCCCGACTGCTGGACGATGTTGCCGGATCATTCCGCCTGTTCTGTTCCCGGCGCAGGATGCGGATTGATGACATCGAGTTCCCGCTGGTGACCGTCGTTCACGGATCCCGCGAGCGGTTCGTCGCCCAACTGGAGGCAGAGGGGGTGTCGGCCTCGGAGTCTCTGCAGGGCTATTACCACCGCAAGTCCAACCGGATCTCGATATGGATCGATGCGGCAACGACTGATTCGGCAGAATTGCCCGAGCCATTCCGTCAGACGCTGATCCACGAGGCCATTCATCAACTGGCCTTCAACTGCGGGTTGCATTCACGGATCGGTGATCAGCCGCTGTGGGTTGTCGAAGGACTGGCGATGCTGCTGGAGACCGATGCACGGCGGACAGGGGAGCGGGGTTCACGCCGAGTCGATCGAGTCAACCCGGAGCGTTTCGTCCGGTTTCGGAATTTTGCAGCGACGCGGCGGAAGAAGGACTCCCTCGAGGAGTTCGTTTCGTCGGATGATCTGTTTCGAACCGCCGCTCTGGATGCCTACAGCGAAGCCTGGGCGCTGTCGTTCTTTCTCTGCGAGACCCGCCCGGCCGAGTACAACGCCTATTTGCGTCTGTTCGCCGGCCGCGACCCGCTGAAGCCGTATGACAAAGCCGAGCGGCTGGCGGACTTTCAGACGTCATTCTCGAAAGACGTGCGGCATCTCGAAATGAGGCTGCTGCAGTTCCACCGGCAGATCGAGCCGTAACGAGACGGGTGAAGGTCGTCCGGGGTCCTTGTCTGCAGCGATGACGAGTCACTCGGCAGTCGAACTCTCGATGGGCCGGGCACGATCGCCGCACTGGGAACGCCAGCGCAGCCAGTGATCAGCCAGCACGATGGCAACCATCGCCTCGGCCATGGGGATGAACCGGGGGAGAAGGCAGGGGTCGTGTCGCCCCCGCGTCTGGACCGTGGTCTCGTCACCCGAGCGGGTGACGGTCGGCTGCTCGATGGGCAGGCTGCTTGTCGGCTTGACGGCGGCACGGAGAATGATCGGCATTCCGGTCGTGATTCCTCCGAGAATCCCGCCGTGTCGGTTCGTGGCCGTCTGAATCGAAGGGGGAACGTCGGATGCCCTGAAGTGGTCGTTGTGTTCACTGCCGCGCATAGTGGCGCAGCCGAAGCCGATTCCGTATTCGACTCCCAGCACTGCAGGCAGAGTGAACAGGGCTTTCGCCAGATCCGCCTTGATCTTGTCGAAGACCGGTTCGCCCAGTCCGGCCGGTACACCACTGGCGACGATCTCGGCAACGCCCCCGATCGAATCACCCGCCTTGCGGCACTGTTCGATGAGTTCGACCATGCGGGCTGCTGCCTCAGGGTCGGGGCAGCGGACGATGTTCGGGCTGCCGTCGGGAAGGGTTTCGACGTCCTCGACGGACAGATTCTGGGGGTTCTCGATCGTGGCGCGGATTTTGCCGACCTGCGTGACGTACCCCACGACTTTTGCGCCGAGTTCTTCGGCCAGCAGCTTCTTGGCGATGACCCCGGCTGCGACGCGGACGTTCGTTTCGCGGGCACTGGAACGTCCACCTCCGCGATAGTCGCGGAAGCCGTAGCGAGCGTCGAACGAGTAGTCGGCGTGCCCGGGGCGATAGACCTGGGCAATGTTGGAGTAGTCGCGGCTGCGCTGATCCTGATTGCGGATCAGAATCGCCAGGCTCGTCCCGGTCGTGC
>CAZUXX010000815.1:0-1773 GCA_964624215.1 uncultured Planctomycetaceae bacterium | reverse complement strand
GCGGCCGACGCTTCACGAATCTCGTCCGGTTCATCAAGCCCTTCGGCTTGGTAGCGGAGCGCCCCTTCTATCAGCCAAGCGACGATTCCGGGGCGTTCGGCCATGAGGACGGATTTGAGGTTGCGGTCGGCGTTCTCGGGGCTGAACGTCGTTGTGAAGGGCAGCACCCGGGCGCGCCGCCAGATACCGGCGTCGGTCCCCTGGACTCGGGGCAGGTGGTTCGTCTGAAGGAACAAGGTGAATTGCGGCGTGAAGTCGAACGGGTCCTTCCGCATCTCATTCGCCGTCAGCAGGTCGCCGCCTGTGAGTTGCTTGACGGATTCCTCCCGCAAATGGTCGCCCGCTGCCAGCTCCTGTGCCACCGCAACCCGGGCGCCCTTCAACTTGGCCACGAACGTCAGGTGCGTATCCGAAGGACCCCGGCCGGAGAGCAGGGCCGGATGGACCGGGGCGTAGTAGCCGCCGAGAGTGGCGGCGAGCGTGCCGAACAACACGCTCTTGCCATTGCCGCCGTCGCCGTATGCGATGACCAGCAGTTGCTCGTCCTGGCTCCCAATGAGCGCCGAGCCAAGAAGGGTGTGGACGTAGCGGCGGGTCGCAGGCTCGGGGAACCACTCCCGCATCGCCTGCTCCCAGCGGCTCCGGTCGGCGCGGCGGTCCATCGGAACCTTGGTCGAAAGGGTGATGATTGCCTCGGGGCGTGTCTTCACATACTCCCCGGTGCGGAGGTCGATCACGCCTGTGGCCGCGCCGAGCAGGTACGGGTCGGTGTCCAGGTCCGAAACCGAGATCTCCCGTTCGGACCGCGAGAGCCGGACAATGTTGCCCACGGTCGAGGCGCGGCCGGCCTCGATCGCCGTCGTCCAAAGTCGCTTACGTGCAGCGTTGGCTTCTTCGGCCCTGACGAGATACGCGTCCCACTCGGCGTCGCTCATGGAACCTCGGGCGCTTTCATCGGTCGGCAGCGGAGTCATCGCCGCGGCCCGGCGCTCCAACTGAATGTTGAAGTCCATCGCGAGCCCTTGGACGGCGACGCCTCGGCGGTCCTGTCGCCAAATGAACGTCTCGTCGTCGTCCACGATGAACCCGTCCCACTCGCGGACGTAGAAGAACTTGGCCCCGTAGCGCTGGACGAACAACTTCGTAAGCCGCACGTCTCCGGTCCCCTCGACCGTTTGGGGAACCTCAATGACCGTCCCGCTGGAAGTGTCCGGCGGGTCGGCAGCGACCTTCTCCCGAGCGCTCGCTACGGCTCGCTCCCACTCCGCGTCAGCCTCGGCCTCTCCACCATTGCGGTCCGGGCCGACGGCGCGGACGAACATCTCCCGTAGTTCCTCAAGAAGGTGAGCGGCCCGCTGTCCAACCTCGCCGCCGCGGGCTTCGTCCCAGACGAGCCGGTAGGTCACGCTGACCATGACGTCGTGCCGGGACTCGCCATTACCAGCCAGGGCCGCCATGAGCCGAGCCGCGGCGTCGTCGGGACCGAGGTATCGGGCCGCGGGGGTCGAGTCCATTACAAGTGCCGGACGACGCGGGGCGCTCGGCTCGGCGCAGGGGCAATGAGTCTCAAGGTGCTGAATCCACCCGCTGGGGAGGAACGGCAAGACCTCGGCGTTCGGCGGATTCTTCCGGGGCTGACCGTCGGGGTCCCACCACTTGACCTCGCCCGCCTCGGGGTGCTTCGACGGAGGGGCCATGACGTACCGATGCCCGTAACGAATCACCTCGATGCCGGGACCGACTCCGGTCGGCCAGCCGTCAGAGAAGACGCCG
>CAZUXX010000814.1:1106-1779 GCA_964624215.1 uncultured Planctomycetaceae bacterium | reverse complement strand
GTCGCACAAGGTGACGAGTTTCTGCAGATGGGTCGCCAGCAGCGAGGCCGCGTCCGGCGTCCCCGGCTCGCACAGTCCTGCATCGCAGGCGAGTTCGGTATACAGCGGTTCCACCTCCACGGCATTGAACCGGACGACGTGCGGCAGCATCACACCGATGGCAACTCCGTGGGTCGTTCCGTAGTGGGCCGACAGCGGATTCGCCAGCGCATGTGTTGCACCGAGCATCGAGTTCTCGATGGCGACTCCGGCCAGATGAGCCCCCAGCAGCATCGCACCGCGAGCCGTGATGTTCTCCGGCTCGCGCAGTACGACCGGGAACGCGCGGGCCAGTAGCCGCCACGCCTGCTGGCTGAACAGCCGCGAGACCGGATTGCGTCGCGTTGTGACGAACGTCTCGACGGCATGGCTGATGGCGTCGATGCCCGTCGCTGCGGTCACCCCCGCCGGCATCGTGACGGTCAGTTCCGGGTCCAGCAGAGCGACGCGGGCGAGTGCCTTCTTGTCGCCACAGGCCATCTTCATATGCGTGTCGGCCGCGGCGATGACGGCGTACGACTGACCTTCGCTGCCGGTGCCGGCCGTGGTGGGCACCGCGATGAAGGGGAGCATCGGCTGAGTGGCGTGACCGCTCCCCTTGTAATCCTCCATGCGACCGCCGTTGGTCAGGAGG
>CAZUXX010000814.1:0-1096 GCA_964624215.1 uncultured Planctomycetaceae bacterium | reverse complement strand
CGCAGTCCATGCTGCTTCCCCCCCCCAGACCGATCAGAAAGTCGATCTGCCGATCGCGGGCGAAGTCGAGTCCACGCTCGACATCGTCCGTCGTCGGGTCGGGATGGACATCATCGAACAGATGCACGGTCAACCCGGCCTGTTCCAGAATCTCGACGGCCCGCTGCTCATGCCCCGCCGCCTTGAGCCCGGCGTCGGAAACAAGCAAAACCCGCGAGCCCCCGTAGGAACGTGTCAGGTCACCTAACTGACTGAGAACACCGGGGCCAAAGACCACCCGCGTGCGGGGGTCGTAGTCGAATGGCGTCAGCGTGACGTCACGTTGCATGGGCGGGACAGTCTGCCAGCCGCGACATCACCCGGGGGCAGACCCTCTGTTGGAGGGACGCGGGGAGAGTTCGGAAGGTCGAATCATCTTATTCCGCCGCCCAGACCCTAGCAACCTGGCGGCCGACTCTCGCGAGGAAACCGGGGATATGGTGCAAGCGGCGACTATGCGTCCGTCCCCGCAACCGGCGGAGTGGCCAATGCCTCCCACAGAGCGGCGCTGGCAGCTGTTCCATGATGAAAGTCATCGAGATGGAAGTGTTCATCCGGGCTGTGCAGATTGTCGCTGTTGCGCCCCCAACCCAGCAGCAGCGTGTCGACACCGAGAATCTGTTTCAGTGAACCGACGACGGGGATCGATCCCCCTTCGCGAATCAGCACCGGCTCCTGTCCGAACCCGGCGGCAATCGCCTGCCGCGCCGCTGCCATGTACGGACTGTGGATGTCGCAGACCGATGCAGGGGCACCGTGCCACGACTGGAACTCGACGCGCACTCCGGCCGACTCCGCGCGTGAGTTGAAGAACTCCTCGAGCGAGCGGGTGATGGCGTGCGGATCCTGTTCGGGCACCAGACGACAGGTGATCTTGGCCGTGGCGGAAGCCGGGATGATCGTTTTCGGTCCTTCGCCCTGGTAGCCGCCGAAGATGCCGTTGATCGGGATGTCGTACCGCGCACCGACCAAGTGCTGCTGCAGCCAGACGACCATGTCGCCGCGGCTGCCGGCCTGGACCACCGGATGCTCCCGCATCGGCTTGTAGCGCGGGAAC
>CAZUXX010000813.1:0-1782 GCA_964624215.1 uncultured Planctomycetaceae bacterium | reverse complement strand
AATCTCTGCTGGTGGAGCGAACCAACCGGATCTTAAAATCTCGGCCCTGCGACGAGCCAGCCAGGGCCCGCGGTGCGGACCGCCAATCAAAGGTCACGCAGCCAGTAGGGTCCGCTGTGCGGACCGCCCATTGACGGTGACGCAGAAATGGTCCGCACACCAAACCCTGGCTGGTTCAGTTGGGGGAGCCGGTCGCCAGTGCCGCGAGCCATCGTCGGCGTGACATGCAATCCCTCCCTGCAGAGCACCCGGCGCGGGAGTCCGGGTGCAACGCGGGCGGGACACCTTAAGATGCGAATCGACAAGTCAATTCGCCAATGTGACTGGGGAAACGGAGACACATCGCCTTGCGCGTCAGAGCCCCGGATTCCTCTGGGCTCGGTCAACCTCACGCGAGGGGCCGTGGCTTAAGCGCGACGAACGTGAACAGGAAAATCATGATCACCTTTTTTCGCAGCTGTATCGCTATCTGTATCACGGGGGTGATGGGGCTGGCCGGGACGACCGCTCCGGCGGCCGAACCCTCTCCCGCTCTCATCTGCTGCGGAGCTGCGGAGGTCTTCATCCTGCGAACGACGATGACCGGAGAACGCGCCCCCGAACGAATATGGACCTGGCGGGCCGCCGACTCATCGGCCATCGAAGCCGCCGCTCACCGCACCTTCGCTACCACCGACGACTGCAAGCCGTATGGCGATGAAATCCTGATCACCTCGTCCAGTGGGGGCGTCGCGCTGATCCGGCGGGATGACAAGACCTGCCGGTTCTACACCTTCAGTCGCAATGCACACAGTGCCTGCCTGATCCCCGGCCGTCGCGTGGCGGTCGCCTCCAGTTTCGGGGGCGACCAGCTGCAACTGTTCGAGATCGGCATCCAACCCCGACAGCCGCAACCCCTGGCCGTGCTGCCTCTCGTCGGTGCTCATGGAGCCGAGTGGGACGAGAAACGGCAGCGAATCTGGGCGCTGGGAAGCGAGGAACTGCAACTTGTCGAAGTCCGCGACTCAGCCGGCGAGGTCGAGCTGGTCGCCGAGCAGGTGTGGAAACTCCCCACCTATGGCGGACACGACCTCTCCCCGACGGCTGACGGTCGCGGGTACTACATCACGACCGACACTGCCGTCTACCGGTTCGACACCGCCACCGGAACCTTCACGTCACACCCCCGGCTGGGTGACCGGAAGAAGGTGAAGTCAATCGACGAACAACGGGAAGGAGGCCGCGTCGTCTTCCATCAGGCTACGCCCGAACACTGGTGGAGCGACACCATTCGCTTTGACGGAACCGACACCGTCCTGCGTCTCCCGGATCACCGCCTGTACAAAGTCCGCTGGGATCAGCCGCGAACGGCTCCATAACATCCGGAGCCGTCAGTAGGGCCCGCTGTACGGACTGCCAATCAACGGTGACTGGCCAAGGTCAGAACGGCAGCGGCGTATTGGGCGCGACGGCGTCCTTGGGCCAGGGATTCTGATCATTGAAGACGAGCATCTCTTCTTCCGTTTCGATCTTGACGAACGTCTCGTTGATCTGTTCCTCCTTGGCCCACAGACGCTGGCTGTCGAGACCCAGGTGGCGGATGAAGAACGGATAAGCCGCGAGGCGTTTGCTGGGCCCGTAGTCATGGCCTTCGAGCGGGAAGTGTGCGTTCGCCACACGGTCGGCGGCTCCATACAGGCCATAAATGTGCCGGATATAGGGGAACTCCAGCTCGGGCATATGCTTGGTGTAGTCCGCGCCGTTCGAGAGAATCAGTTGCGGTCGCGGTGCCGTCATCGCGGC
>CAZUXX010000812.1:0-1784 GCA_964624215.1 uncultured Planctomycetaceae bacterium | reverse complement strand
CATGGAGGTTCCGGGGAACAATTCCCGATAGGCGTTGAACAACTCTTCCAGTTCGGCTTCAGGAGGCTGTTCTGTCTCGTCGATGAACGGCTCGACCGGAATGGCCCCGATCGACAGCGTCTGCCGGACCTGCAGTCGCTTGCTGAATTCCCACATCGCCTCGGGGGGAAACTCGAATGTCCGGTACAGGAGGTAGGCCGCCTGCTTGGCCGTGAGTTCATGCCGCAAGGCATCGACAAGTTCCCGCTCCGAGGCACCGAGATCCCGGCGGATCTCCTTGAACTGCTCGGCGGTCAGCTTCTTGTTGGTGAGCTCGTTGATGAAGTCGAAGACGGCTTCGTCCGGAACGGCGATTCCGACGTCGCGGGCTTCCCTGGTGAGTAACTGTCCCAGAACGACGTCGCGTTCGAGTTGCTGTCCGGTCGGATCAAATCCGAACTGATTCGCCTGGATGCGCATGTTGCGGAGGCCGAACTGATCCTCGTCGTGCGTCTTCAGCACGGCCTCGGCGACGAAGTGGTTGGCCAGTGAGCGAGTGCGGATGAGCGATTGCAGATCCTGCTGGGACAGGCTGAAGTCGCGCCCGGTGACAGCGTCGGGCGGCCCGCCGCGAAACACGAGGACGGCTCCGACGACGACTCCGGCGATCAGACCGATTGTCCCGTATTCGCTCGATTTGTGTGACGGAATTCCCGAAACCCAGGCGATGCTGGCAACAATGGCCCCGATGGCGAGGATCTTCAGTGACGCCGGCATGCTGCCGAAATCAGAGACCTCGCTGACGGTTCCGAAGATGACGAACGACAGCATCGACAAGCCGATCAGCACCACCATCAGCATTTTCTGGTGCTTGCGGAACAGCGAAAAAGGAGAGCTCATCCGGGGCCTCGCCGCAGGGCGTCAAGTAGGGGAAAACAGGCTGCACACGCAAATTATCCGGCGCCAGCACGCCTCGGGAAGCAGAGGTCTGCGATGGGGGAGAGGCCCCCGTCTCGCGTGATCCGACTCTTGACAATCCTTCGGAACATGGCGTAAGGATTGCCGCAACTCCCTTCAGGGTCGGTGCCTTCGCTGGGAGTTTAGTGAGAGTGGATTTGTGAATCCAGACGGGAGCGGCCCGTCGGAAATCGGACCACTTTCTACGGCCGGCACCTCTCGGGTGTCGTGGTCCAGGACGTTCCTCTTGCTGATGGAGGCAGCTCTTGCCTGCCACAAAGAAAAAGGGTCTGGTGATCGTCGAGTCTCCGGCAAAAGCCCGGAAGATCGGCGACTTTCTCGGCAAGGACTATGAGGTCCGAGCGAGCATGGGACACGTGCGCGATCTGCCACAGGATGCCTCCCAGATCCCCGAAGAATTCAAGAAGGAGGCCTGGAGTCGCCTGGGGGTCAATGTCGGACAGCGGTTCGCGCCGCTGTACATTGTGCCTCCGGACAAGAAAAAGGTGATCCGCGAGCTGAAATCGTCGCTCAAGAATGTCGACGAACTGATCGTCGCGACGGACGAAGACCGCGAAGGGGAGAGCATCGGCTGGCACCTGTGCGAGCTGCTCGAACCCAAGGTCCCCGTCAAGCGGATGGTCTTCTCCGAGATCACGCGCAAGGCGATTCTCGAAGCCCTTGAGAATCCTCGCGAGATCGACATGAGTCTCGTGCAGGCTCAGGAGACACGCCGCATTCTTGATCGGCTGTACGGGTACACGCTCAGCCCTTTGCTCTGGAAGAAGGTCCGCCGCGGCCTGTCCGCCGGACGCGTGCAAAGTGTTGCTGTGCGAGTGCTCGTCCAG
>CAZUXX010000811.1:0-1785 GCA_964624215.1 uncultured Planctomycetaceae bacterium | reverse complement strand
ACTCAAGGTCGCTGAGTTCGTTGAAGGCCAGGTGCGGAAAGGGAAGATCGCGACCGGCACGGTGCGACTGAAGCCGGCTTGGCGCGACGACTATCGGGCCTTGGTGGAGGCACGGATTCGATCGCCGCAGAATCCGCCAAGCGGTGGTTCGCAGATCCAACCGAGAACGAACCTCGCACCGAGGATTTCAGCCAAGTCGGATGAGCGCAACGGCACTTCAGAACCATCTCGATTGAGGTTGGAGGGGCTCTCCCTCCCATGCGGGGCAAAGAGTGGATCAACGGCGCTGCCGCTGATCAGCTGCATCATGCCGACCTATGGGCGTCCCCGCTACGTTCCCGAAGCATTGTGGTGTTTCGTTGAGCAGGACTATCCCAACAAGGAATTGATCATCCTGAATGATTGCGCCGAGCAGGAATTTCGGTGCGATGTGCCGGGAGTTCGCATTGAGAACGTCAAGCGGCGGTTCGCTACGCTGGGTGAAAAACGGAATGCGGCGATCGAACTTGCATCCGGAGAAGTAATTGTCGTCTGGGACGACGACGACATTTCGCTGCCGTGGCGGTTGTCGTTCACTTGGTCAGAGATGTGCCGTCACCAGACGCCGTTTTACCGACCCGCGGAATTTCGCGCCTACTGGGGCAGCGAGCGGCTGCACGACAACCAGTCCGTTGCCGGTTGGGTCAGCCACGGAACGGTGGCCTTGAGCAAGGCGCTCTGGCGCGAGGTGGGCGGCTACCCGGCCATGAACGTCGGCGAGGATGGGAAGTTCTTCGAAGGGATTCATCGGTTCCTTGGGCGCGAGTTCGTCAAGTACCCGATTGCGGCGCGGGATCGGTTCTATGTGCTGCGAGGAACTTCGGACTACCGGCACATGTCCATCAATGGCGGTCGGCAGCCCCTCGATGTCGCGCCTGGTTCCTTCGTGGTTGAACCGCGGGAAATCGCCGACGAAGTTCTGCGGAAAGCCATCTCCCAGGCGATTCTGGAACATGGGATTCATCATCCAGACGTCCTCCGCAACGGCTCCCGTGTGTCGACTGCGCCGTTGCTGTCAGTCTGCGTGGCGTTGAAGAACCGCTCGCGCGTGCCGCATGAGAACCGGTTGCTGGACCTGTTTCCCCGCTGCGTGCGAGCATTGTCAGATGCTGCGCGGGAACTGGGACCAGTGGAACTGGTGGTTGCCGATTTCGGGTCGGAGGACTGGTCGCTCAAGGAATGGCTCCACGGGGCGGGAAATCTGGCGATCAAGATTGTGCCAATGACGGGGTCTTTTTCCAGGGGGCGCGGGCTCAACGCGGCCGTGAGAGCGGCGGCGAGTTCCGCGCTGTTCCTGATGGATGCGGACATCCTGGTGTCGACAGAATCACTGCGAAGTGGACTGGAGCATGTTCAGTCGGGAAGGGCGGGATTTCCGATCTGTCGATACCTCGATGGAGCCGGCAAACCGCAGTTCTGGCAGGATCTCGGCAAAGGGCTCGTGTTTCTGAGCCGGGGGGTGTATGAACTCAGCGGCGGCGTGCCGGAGTTCGACAGCTGGGGGGGCGAGGACGACCTGTTCCTGGATCGCGTGCAGCGTCACTGTCCAGTCGTGCGACTCCGTGATCCTGGACTATTTCATCAGTGGCATCCCGAATGGTGTCGCCATGTGAATTATCAGCACCGCGCCCAGAGTGATTTCAAGGCCCATTCCATCCGGTCCCGGTCGTCAGAGTCACCTCGCGTGTTGGCGGTGTTTGAAGGCCGACATCCCCGCTGGACGGGCGGCGAGAATCACATCCGATT
>CAZUXX010000810.1:0-1788 GCA_964624215.1 uncultured Planctomycetaceae bacterium | reverse complement strand
TCATCTCGGGCATCTGCATGTCGGTCAGGATCAGATCCGGGAGAGGCCCCTCCTCAACCAGACGAGCCGCGGCCACACCGTTCTCGGCGACCTCGATCGTCCAGCCGTCGTGCTTTTTCAGCATTCCTGTGATGAGACGCCGATCCATGGCAGAATCATCGACGACGAGGATCTTGGCCATCACAGATCGCTCCAGACCAGACTGCTCCCCACAGCGCTCGCTCCCTCGGTCTACTCGACGGAAAACTGATAGACGCATGTCTGCGTGTAGGTCTCATCCGGGTGTAACAGAATCGAAGGGAATTCCGGCTGGTTGACCGAGTCGGGAAAGTGCTGCGTCTCCAGACAGACGGCGCTGCGGTGAGCGTATGACATCCCGCCCTTCCCCTCCTGGCCGTGCAGGAAGTTGCCGGAGTAAAACTGCACCCCCGGCTGATCACTGTCAATTGTCATCGTACGTCCCGACGACGGATCGTGCAGCTTTGCAATCCGCCGGAGTTGGCCGGCCTTTCCGTCGAGGACGTAATTGTGGTCATACCCGATGGCCGGGGTGTCATCGAGCTGGCCGATTCGGTCCCCGATCCGCCGAGGCTGTCGGAAGTCCAGCGGTGTTCCCTCGACGGAGGCGATTTCACCGGTTGGAATCAGAGTGTCGTTCGTGGGCGTGTACCGGGACGCATTGATGGTCAGAATATGATCGAGAGCCGTCTCGCTGCCGGCTCCCTGCAGATTGAAATAGGAGTGGTTGGTCAGGTTGACGGGGGTTGTCTCGCGGGTGGTAGCCTTGTAGTCGATTCGCAACTGGTTTTCGTTGTTGAGCGTGTACGTCACGACAAACCGCACGGTACCGGGATAGCCTTCTTCCCCATTCTTGCTGGTGTACCGAAAGCGGACCCCCACGCCCCGTCTGTTCTCGATCGGGATTGCCCTCCAGACCACCTTGTCGAGACTCCGCTTCACACCGCCGTGCAGATGGTTGGGACCGTTGTTGACGGCCAGCTGGTACGTCTCACAACCGAGCGTGAACCGCCCGTTGGCGATGCGGTTGCAGACGCGACCGGTCGTGCAGCCGAAGTACTGGTTCCCCTCTGACTCGTAGCCTTCGAGCGTGTCGAAGCCGAGTACGACATCCGCGAGATTCCCGTCGCGATCGGGGACGTGGATTTCCGTAACGGTAGCGCCGCGGCTGATCACCCGGACGATCATGCCGTTGTCGTTTTTCAAGGTGAATCGCTCAACGGGCGTTCCGTCAGCGGTTGACCCGAAAGGCTCCGCTTCCGGCACAGCGGCGTGGGCGTCAGTCATGATCACCAGGAGCGAGCAGAGACAGGCTGAAACGGAAAGCTGCGAAAACGCTCTCCACACCATGGATGAACCCCTGATCCTGGACCAAGCCGGAGCGAACGTTCGGCAGTTGTGCATCAACGATTATGCACTAGTCAATTCCCCCGATACAACCGTCCCGGAAGCGACCCCGGAGCTGCATCGCCAGGTGAGAGACAGAACCGGCTGTCGTTCGGTGAGGGGCGACAACGCCCCGCTCTGCGAACTCACTTCCTCACCGCTGCATTCGGATCAGGCCGGGGCTGACATCAATGTCGAGGTCGGCAACCCGTCCGGCGTCGAGCAGTTCCCACGCGAGCGCAGCCATTGCGGCATTGTCCGTGCAGTATTCACGGGGGGCGATGAAGATCTCCAGCCCCTCACGGGTGGCCAGCTCATCCAGTCTTTCGTGAAAGCGTCCGTTGGCGGCGACCCCTCCGCCGATACACAGCCGCTTTGTTTCGT
>CAZUXX010000809.1:0-1796 GCA_964624215.1 uncultured Planctomycetaceae bacterium | reverse complement strand
CAAGCTCGCCCTGTTCCGCATCCGTCAACCACAACGTCTCTGGTGGTAGTGGAAGCCGGGTCGTATTCCCCACATAGCGCACAATCCAGCGGGAACTTGCCTTCATGCGGTCCCTCCCCGATGCAAAATGACCTTCTCGTACCCGGTGGCTCGCAGGATGACGCTGCCATCGTCGCCGAAGAGGGTGAGGTCATAGCAGGCCGCCTTGTCGGTGATTCCGCGGCAGGTGAAGTGAACGTAGCAGTTCTCACCATCGCGCACCGGGCGGCCTAGTTCCAGTCGCTCGATCTTGCGTGGTAACGATACCGCTGCGTCGCTTTGGAGGTACAAGTGACAACCGCAGGCGTAAAGCGCCGAGTCGAGCACACACGAGGGCACCTGCCAACCCGGTTGACGCGATGCGCCTGTCAGGTCGACAAGCGGCTGCGCGACAATGTGCCCCCAACCTCCGTGCGTTTGGCTGCTGATCGCCTTTAAACAGCGAAAAGGAGCCCCGTGGTAGATGGCACTATCTTCCGGATAAGTCACCGGGTGCCAATCAGTGGGAAAGGGGGGAGGGGACCCTGCCGGTACTGCCGGCGCGTCAGCAAGTTCTGCAGTGGCTTTCAGGTAGAGGCGATCTTTCTGGATCAGACCGCCACTGCGGTTTCGGAAGTCGCACGTGAGCCGCACCTCGCAACCGTTTTCATCCAAATGCCGGACGCATGCCTGGGCCGTCTGAGGCTGGTCTGTGTGAAATAATAAGCCATCGACCATGTCGATCTGCCGGAAGCCGATCACCTGGCGTCCCGACGCAAGTTCTGCCGCTTCCCGCAAGGCCTCGAGCGTGGCGACCACAGGCATAAGTGGTTTACCGCGCAGGCGATGGAGTGCCAGGAACGGATCTTCGACCGGGTCGAGAGGCACCGCGCCGATCCATTCGTCCCCTTTATGCGAAATGGTGGAGATAAGGGGAAACTGCGAACCGGCCTCCTCCCCCCAGCCAGGGGCGAATTCCCCCAACGGATATTGTTCGGCCGGGTAAAACATGGGGTAGAAATCGCCGAAGGTATAGAGGGTCTCGGCCTTGAGCCCGCTACGGGCCAGTTCCTCCTCCAGTCGACGCACTCCTTCTTCCGGCTGCATGTACTTCATCTTCATCACGCTGCGCGGCCCCCAGGCGAATCGTGAAAGGGTGGCGATTCCCGCCCCTTCCCACGACTCCCAGTGGATGCAGAGGGTGGTGCATTCAGGCCGTTTGACGCGGAACCAGTCGAGTGCCTTGGCCATCGCGTCGTTTCCCGCGGCGTAATCGCTCAAGCCGTTTCCGCCAAAGCGGCCACTGATCGAACCAAAGCCAATGCAATGCGTGAGCGGATCGTGCTGGGTCAGATCCAGCAGATGAAGGAGTCCGTCGAACTTCGTGCGGATCAGTTGTTCTACGAAGCCGCGTCGTTTGTTCTCGAAGCGGCCCGGCTCGATGAGGCCGGCTCCATGGATCAGGCCGGTGATCGGGCCATCCGCGCGGCGAATTTCCTCCAAGACCTGAGCTAACTGATGCCGATCGGTCACGTCGCACTGATGGTATCGGGCAGAAACGCCGGCCTCGGCGAACTTCTGTAAGTTGTCATGAATCTCGCAGTCTTTTAAGACACGGTCCCACGCGGCCCCGGGAGACTGTCCGCGGGAAACTGCCTCACGCGTGATCTGCGTCTTGTACGTCTTGAGCTGCTCCTGGTCGAAATAACGCCAGGGAGGATCGGCCAGTGGCGGCGGACTTTTCCCCAGCAGGTGCAACTTCCAGCCATACTTGGAGG
>CAZUXX010000808.1:0-1797 GCA_964624215.1 uncultured Planctomycetaceae bacterium | reverse complement strand
TACAAGAATGGCGAGATCCATGTCACCGTACTCGGTTCGCCAGAAACCAAGCCCCTGACCAGCGGACACTGGGACTTCAAGCCTTCGTGGTCGCTGACCGAGGATCGGCTGGTGTTCTTTCGACGCCTCAAGAACGATCCCGATGTCGGCAAATGGATCACGGCCATTCACATCATCAACGTGGACGGAACCGGACTCCATCAGCTCACCGACGGCACGCACACGGACTTCAATCCCACCTGGACCCGCGATGGTACGAACACGCCCGTCTGGAACCGTAAGAACGCGGCAACGGGCAGATATTACATCATGTCGGGCAAAGTCGGGGGGAAGCCCGGCGAGGAAATCGCACTGACGGACAAATCGTACCACGCCTGGGTTCACTCGGCAGTCCGGGACGGGCGATTACTGGTCGCCGCGACACCGCCCAATCTCGGACGTGGCTACTATCTGATGACACCACAACCGGGCGGAGAACCGAAGTTCGAGCGCATTGACTGTGAACTGGCCGACAAGGGGATTCTCGACCGCATCAGTGTTTCCCCCAGTGAAACCAAGATCTGCTTTGAGTATCAAACCGGGTTCAAATACGAATTCCCCGGCCGTACGCTCTACGTCGCTGATTTCGATGTGGAGCAACGTACCATCCGTAACTTGAAACCCTTCGCCAACGCCGAGGGGAAAAGAGTCTGGTTTGCGTATCCGCGTTTCACCAAAGGTGAGCAGTCGATCGTTTATCAGGCGGGCGGCAAGCTGTACCTGTACTCATTGACCGATGGGACCACGAAGCAGGTTTCGACTGATGATCAGGCGGACTATCGCTACCCGCATGGAGAAGCCACTCCAAACTGAAGTCGGCGCCCACGTCCCGCTCAGAACTCTTGAGTTCGCATGCTGATGGACTCGGAGAATCGATCTGCTTCTGCTCCCCGGTCGCCCGTGACGACCGTCTCTGCGGCTTGGACAACCGGTGGTATTGGCTCATTCTCCGACACGTGCATCAGCCAGTTCGGGTCCGCACAGCGGACCATTTCTGCGTCACCGTTGATTGCCGGTCCGCACAGCGGCCCCTACTGGATGATTGGTGCAGTAGCCGAGACGGGATTCGAACCCGTACGGGGGTTGCCCCCCTTCGGATTTTAAGTCCGATGCGTCTGCCTGTTCCGCCACTCGGCCGTCGTGGAGCGGTCGCGGGTGTCGTGCCGAAGGCACCCCGGGGCGCTCCGTGGGGGATCATCGGTTGCGGTCGTCAGATCGTCAATCGGCGGTCACGGGCCGTGATCGTCCAGGTGTCGATGTGCCGGCCGTCGGCAAAGACGCTGATCTCCCGATGAAGCGCCGTCGTAGGGCAGACATGGCGGGGGATGGCGAGGGTCCAGTCGCCGACAGACCAGCGGCCTGCGTCCGGGGTTTCGACGACAAGGTGTTCCTCGTTATGCAGGACCTGGATGGCATCGGGCAGATCAGGGAAGACGAGGCGGCTGCCCATCGGCGGATCGGAGGCCACCGATTTCGTCCCACAGTCGAACGTGACCCGTTGGGGAGTCGGACGACTGATGACGCGAGTGAAGACGAGAGCGGCGGGCCGGAACTGGTGCAGGTCGGGGAACTTCTCGCCGTATCCCGCGTCGTGAAAGATGAGCGTTCCCGGGCTGAGTTCGATCGCCGGGTCGTCGAGTTGAGCGTAGACGGGAAATGTGGGTGTGCCACCGCAGACGATGCGCGGGACGTCGAGTCCTTCGTGGACAAGTCGGTCGCGAAACTCCAGGACCCGGTCGAGAACTGTTTGTACGGCTG
>CAZUXX010000807.1:0-1801 GCA_964624215.1 uncultured Planctomycetaceae bacterium | reverse complement strand
CTCGACATCAAGTGCCGCCTGTGCCGGGAACTCGTGATCAATCGCGATCGAGAAACGAAACCGCCGCTCCTGTTCCCCTTCGGTCACCAGCAGAGTGTCGAGCATCCGCGAGTCAATCCGGCGATGAAACGACAGCCCACGCGGCAGCAGCGTGATCCGGCGCGACTCGTCAGCAAGCTCCACGAAGTTCGGAGATTCGAGCCGTTGTTCCTGTCCGACTTCTGTCACCGACTCATACTGCGAACGGCTGAGGGTCAACGACGAGTCATTCCAGGCGAAGCGGGAGGCAACATAATTCGTCCACGGATCCCCGGTCGGCGTCTTCTCCATCGCCAGCTCGACTTCAACATCGATGAAGGGGCGGCCGCGGCAGACCGAGACAATCTGCCGGTACGTACACAAGACCTGTCCGTTCGAGGGATCCACGAGTTCACCCACAGACTCGATACTCCCGACCAGCGGCCCTGCCGAGAGAATTCGCGACTCGCGACGCCGCATCTCCGTGTACCACGTGCGCGACGATTCGTCATTTCGAACGACAGTCTTCTCACGCGGGAACCGCCACGCCAACTGCTGACTCAGCCGGTTTCCTCCGCGACCGTACGTCCGTACCTGCGCAATGCCACCCGTCGCTTCGCTGACGGTCACCTCGAAAAACTCGTTCCGCACCAGCATGTCTTCGGCAGTCGGCACCTTGGACGCGGCCGGCGCCGGAGCATTGGCGGTCCCGTCAACCCACGCGTATCCGCAGGGAGGAACATCCACCAGCACGCGGCGGTAGAGAGAGTCGAACTGCCTCCCGGCGACCGGAGGCTCTCCGGCCGGAAGCGGAAACTCCTCGGGCCACTCCACGCTCACCTTCCGGGCAAACGAACAGGGATTGATCACCAGCAGGCCACGGCCGGCCTGGCCCCCGGTTAGCAAGGTCTTCTCCAGCCGTCTCGACGCGGTCTGACTCTCCTCCTCCAGCTGAGCCGCAAACGCCTCCTGACGGTCGGCCTGCGTAGCCGTATCAGGACCAGCGTCGTCAAAGCAGTCGCGGAGCGCTTGCGACCGCGCCGCATCGATCCGCCCGGAGGTCAGCAGATCAGCGACCCCGGCACACCAGTCAGTAACGTCGACTTTGCGCTGCGCCTCCCAGTAACGGAGGTACCTCGACAGCGGAGACCGCTCCCGGGCAGCAACCGACTGAACGAGAAACGGACTCAGATACGTCCCCTGACGAAACTCGGCCATCCGACCGTCGAAGTCCGTTTCAGAGAAGAACTCGGCAAACGTGGTGAACTTGCCCAGGGCAGGGGAGTACTTCGCCGCACGACGGAAATCTTCCAGCCACGGGCCCCGAACTTCGGGCCACCGCGCGAAAATCAGTCCGGCGACATGGTCGTGATCCATCGATTCCGACATCCGCACCGGGAAGCGCAGAATCGCCGAGGCACTGTCTGCCGCAAGCGGAAGTCGGCTGAAGGCCGGAATCGACGTCCCATCGCAACCCTGCCAGTCCAGCTTGGAAAACTCCTCGTCCGGGTAGATCCCGTCATCCATGACGAAGTGCAACGCCGACTCGTATCCGAGCCGCTTGAGCAGCTGCGGCAGATGCCCCCCCACGCCGTAACGCCTGCGCCCCCAGGTCGTCGCCGAGCGTCCGAACAGTTCCAGGAGCGTCCGCCGCCCCCGGTGGAGGCCGTGCAGAACACTCTCCAGCGACAACAGCGTGATGCAGTCTTCACGCCATGTGCCGCCGATAACGTCCAGCGTCCCCGCCTGCCACCGCTCGCGAATCAGCGCGTGCAGTTGGGGC
>CAZUXX010000806.1:0-1809 GCA_964624215.1 uncultured Planctomycetaceae bacterium | reverse complement strand
GGGGTCGCTGGCGCCGACCACCTGTCCTCCCTTGACGCCGCCCCCAGCGAAGTAGCAGGTGAAGCACTGGGGCCAGTGATCGCGGCCTCCGGCCGGATTCACCCGGGGGGTGCGCCCGAATTCCGTGAGGTTGCAGACCAGCGTCGAGTCGAGCAGCCCCCGGTCGTAAAGATCGCTGATGAGAGCCCCGTAGGCCTGGTCATACATCGGGCAGACGATGTCTTTCATGCCGGCGATTGACGTGAAGGGCTTCGACCCGTGGATGTCCCACGTCACCTCGTTGAACACCGTAAGGAAGGTGTTGATGGTCACGAACCGCACACCGGCCTCGATGAGTCGTCGCGACAGCAGGCAGCACTGGCCGAAGCGGTTCATGCCGTATCGCTCGCGCACCTTCTGAGGTTCTTTTGTCAGATCGAAGGCATCGCGCGCCTGAGGACTGCTCATCATGCGGAAGGCAGCCTCGAAGTTGTCGTTGAGCAGGGCGGCATTCTCGGTGGATTCGAAATTGCTGATTGCCGAATCGACGACGTCCCGCATCTTCCGTCGGCGCTCCAGCCGGACTTCGGAGATCTCTTTGGGCGGCAGCAGATCGGGGACCTGGAAATCCTTCTCGGAAGGGTCGGCGTTCAGGACGAACGGGTCGTACGCCTTGCCGAGAAACCCTCCGGCCTGACCATTGGGTAGGTTTCCTCCACCCCGGCCCATCAACTCAGGCAGGACAACAAACGGGGGCAGGTCAGTCTTGCGACCACGAAGGTAGCTCGTCACCGCTCCTGCATGGGGGGTGTTGACGCCTCCTGAGAACTGTCGGCCAGTCTGCATCATTTGCCAGCCGGCATCGTGGACCGCCGCGCCTGTGTGATGGCACGACCGCACCAGAGAAAACTTGTCGGCGATTGATGCATGTTGCGGGAGGACTTCCGAAAGATGAATGCCCGGGACGGTCGTCCCGATTGGCTTGAATGGCCCGCGAATTTCGGCGGCCGCCTCGGGTTTCATGTCCCACAGATCGATGTGAGGGGGAGCGCCGAGATTAAAGATCATGATGCAGGCCCGGTCGTCCTTTGACCGGTCGACAACTCCTGCCTCCTTTGCAGCCAGATACTGAGGCAGCGAGAAGCCGATTGCGCTGAGGGCCCCGACAGTCATGAAGTCACGACGGGTCACTCCGTCGCACGTCTTTGTATAGCCGGTTCCGGTCAGTGTGAGCATGGTCGCAGCGGGGATAGAGCCAGTGTCTCCATGCGCAGCCACGAAGAGGTTGCGGCCCGCATGTGGAACGCATCAGATCGACGTCATGTGTGATTATGTCGTGAAGAAGTGTGTTGAAGCAACCGGTCTCACCCTGCAGCGCGGTGCGGGCTGGTTCTCACGAATCGGAGCGAGCGGCGAGTTCCATCGCAATGGCGGTCGGGGACTCGTCTGCTGTGATGGAGACAGCATGACATTCCTGGAGATTCCGGTACCAGGTGTGTTGTCGTTTCGCGAACTGCCGGGTCCGGGTTTTCAGTTGCTCGATTGCTTCCTCGATCGGGACTCCCTCCTCGAAATGTGCGATGAGTTCCTTGTAACCGAGTGCCTGCCGCGCGGTGCGGCCCATGCCGCCCGGGGCCGCAAGCAGGCGGCGAACTTCATCCAGCAGGCCGGCATCGATCATGGCATCGACGCGGCGATTGATCCGCTCGTAGAGCCAGTCCCGCGGAGGAGAGAGCCAGTAGACATGGCGTGGTCTATCGGACTCCGGCAGCGGTTGCTCACGTTGCTGAATTGACGCCGGTTGTCCCGTCAGGTGGGCGATCTCCAGGG
>CAZUXX010000805.1:0-1810 GCA_964624215.1 uncultured Planctomycetaceae bacterium | reverse complement strand
CTGTCAGTGCCACACCCAGCCCGATCGCCACCGCGACAAAAAACAGCGTGAGCGACGTCGTTCGCGGAAAATCGAACGACAGCACCACCAGGTTCACGGCCAGCACCAGCAGAAACGTCCACCCGATCGCAACCGCACCCGCCGACTCTTCCGGAGCCAGCGACGCACTCCCGGTCGTCACATGCATGTACACCGCAGCGATCACGGCCACCAGAAACGATGGCCACAAAAAGACGATCTTCGGGTACGAAACCAGGTAGATGCTCTTCCTCGAGGAAGACGCTTCCCTGCCAGCCGCTTCAGTCACCTCGGACATGCCTTGCCTCTGGGTGAACGGGGACGCCGCCTGAATACGAACGCTCTCTCACACTCCGGAGATCAGCAAACTCCCGAACATCCCCGATCTCGGGAGCAGCGACGACACTCCTCGACCACTCGACCGCTTACGCTCCGAACTTGTCGAGACGGCCCGCATGCGCCAGCGCCAGCCCCATCAGATACTTCGCCTCGAACGTCCCCAGCCCGCCGCTGCGACACTGGGCTTCACCGAACTTCGTCGACCCGTCGAAGCGGCACATCTCGGCCGACAACAGCGTCGGCACCGGGTGCCAGCTGTGTGACCGCATCTTGCTCGGAGTGCTGTGATCACCGGTCACGATCAGCACCGTCGGATCAAGTTCCGTCACCTGCGGAATCACCCGGTCCAGCTCCTCGATCCGCTCGACCTTCTTCTCGAAGTTGCCGTCTTCTCCCGTCGAGTCGGTGTACTTGAAGTGCATGAAGAAGAAATCGTAATCCCCCCACGCCTGCTTCAGCCGGGCACACTGGTCCTCCAGCGTCTGCCCCGCATCGAGAACGTCCATGCTCACCAGACGCGCCAGCCCGCGGTACATCGGGTACACCGCGATCGCCGCAGCCCGCGTCCCGTAAACCTCTTCAAACGTCGGAATCGCCGGACGCTTCGCAATCCCCCGCAGCGTCAGAAAGTTCGCCGGAGCATCGTTCGCCAGAATCTCCCGTGCCTGCCGCAAAAACTCCGTCGCAATCTCGACCGTCCGCGCCGATTCCGTATCCGGGCCCTTCGCCTGCGGCTCAAGAGGAGGCACACCCGTCGCCTGCGGATCCGTGTCTTCCACATCACCGCCCAGCCCCTCACCCCGGAACACGATCACCAGCCGGTATTCCTTCACATGCCGAACGAACACCTCCACTCCGGGAATCTCGATCTTGTCCAGCTTCTCGCACAACGGAGCCGCCTGCTCCGACGAGATCCGCCCCGCGCGCCGGTCCGAAATCTTCCCCTCCGCATCCAGCGTGCAGAAATTGCCCCGGATCGCCACATCACGCGCACCAAGATCGAAATCGATCCCCAGTGCCTCCAGCACACCGCGACCGATCTGGTATTCGAGCGGATCGTACCCGAACAGTCCCAGATGACCCGGCCCGCTCCCCGGCGTGATGCCCGGCAACACCGGAATGCTCTGTCCCAGGCACCCCCGCGCTGCCAGCACGTCCAGGTTCGGAGTCTTCGCCGTCTCCAGCTCCGTCAACCCCCCTGGTTCCAGAGGAAGTCCCCCCAGGCCGTCAGCCACCAGCAGGACAATCTTCGAATCGTTCTTCTTCTGAAGCGACCGGGTCAGGGTATGCAACACAGCCATGTTTACGCTCGGACAAGAGGTCTCAGTGCGATTCGCCAGTCAAACGGCAGCGGGACGCAGGACGACCTGCACGCCGAAAATCTGCTCGAACAGCCCACGCGTCTGGTTCACGGCCAGCTGTTCGATCGAAAGATCGTCGACCCCGGGGACGG
>CAZUXX010000804.1:1317-1811 GCA_964624215.1 uncultured Planctomycetaceae bacterium | reverse complement strand
CGTACTGCTCGGCCTGCATAGCGGGTGTCAGCAGCGACTTGTAGCCGATCGGCTTGAACCCGTAGCGCTCCTCGCAGACATCGCGCAACTGGTAGGTCTCGGGGAAGAGGAAGTCCGTGTCCAGGTAGAAGACCTCGACGGACCTGTCGATCTGCATGACCATGTCCAGAAGCACCATGCCTGTCGGCCCGCCAAAGCTACACGCCATGGTCAGACCGGGCTGGAACTCCTGGACGGCCCACTGCAGGATTTCCTGAGGCTCTTTGCCTTCGAGCTCAGCACTCAGCCGGGAAAGGGTCGCCGAGTCGTAGGTCTTTGAGTTTGCCACCGTGGGCCTCCCCAACTTGATAAAGTAGACAGGTTTAGTCAAGAATACTAAAGCCGTCGAGGGACGGGATCAACCCTTTCGTGCTTTCCATCACCAATGATTTTTTCCTCACGCAGACGAGGTGCCGGTTACGACCCTCGGAGCACTGCCATGTCTGCGCGTATAC
>CAZUXX010000804.1:0-1307 GCA_964624215.1 uncultured Planctomycetaceae bacterium | reverse complement strand
CTGCTCCTCAACGCAGGGATGCCGCTTACGATTGCCGAAGTGCCATCATCTCCGCGCGTATGCGGGCGGGGTAATCCGTAATCAGGCCATCCAAGCCGGAGTCGAGCTTGTCAGCAGTGACCGGGTACTCCTTGTGCCATGAATACACCTTCAGGCCCAGCGAGTGCGCCGCAGCCACCACATCCTTTGTGACCCCCAGCCAGTGCAGCGAGACCGCGTGGGCGCCAATCCGCGCCGCCTTCCCGACGAACTCGATGTTGTTCGGCCCGTCCTCGAAGTCCTTGTAGTAGGCCACCTCCACACCGGGGAGCCTGCGGACGGCGTAGCGCACGACCAGGGCGCTCGAACACCAGACAAGCGTCCGCGCCTCCATCCGTTGCCCCCGTATCGCTCCTACCAGCCCGAAGATCGACCAGGGCGTCTTCACGTCCACGGCAAGCAACTTGCCGTCGGGCGTAGCTTGGATGGCATCGTGAAGGGTGGGCACCGTTTCGGTGTGGGGCTGAAGACCTTCGAGGCGGAGCTGTGCGGAAGCTTCGGAGACGCTCTTGGCCTGTTGCATTGTGGGTGGCGTGCCTCCAGCTTGATCGGTGGGCGTCGCGAACGGACGCAACTTCTGTTTTCGGACGATGCTGGAGGGCGTTAACTCGATGGGCAGTGGCCAGCCCGTGGTTCGGTACATGCTGTTGTCGTGCATGAGGTACAGGCCCAGGTCGAGGCTTGTCCTCAAGTCCACCTCTACGCCGTCCGCCCCTTGATCGAAGGAGACGCGGATGCCTTCCAGGCTATTTTCCGGCGCGTACGCAGGCGAAGTGCGGTGGGCGATGACGATCGGTGAGCTCATCTTCTCATTTTAGGCTTGATAGCTTTGTGACAATTCATAGCCAGCATAACGAGGCATACGCTATTGGATGAGAGACAAAATGCGAACGTGGTCTAAGCCCGCAAGGAGGTAACAGATGTCCACCGCATTCAGTCTCATGCTTATTGCTGCCGGAGCAGTCCTCGCATTCGCCGTCGATTACCAGACACAAGGCGTGAATATTCAGACCGTCGGATTCATCCTGCTCGTCGTGGGCCTAGTGGGCCTCGCATTCTCGCTTCTATTCCTCGCCAGCTTCGCGCCGTTCAGCACTCGTGAGCGCGTCGTCGATCGGCCCGTAACTCGAGACCACACGCACGACCACATCTAACACTTAACACTCACAGCCCCGCACAGAGCCGGCGCTTTTGGCGCCGGCTTTTCTTTGTGGTGCGGTTCGGGCGTGTGAACACAGCACGTTGCCGTGACATGGAACTTTCGTTAC
>CAZUXX010000803.1:0-1814 GCA_964624215.1 uncultured Planctomycetaceae bacterium | reverse complement strand
TTGCCACTCGTCCAGGGCAGACGCCAGCCGCTCGCGAACGGCGCGTAGCGCGGGCTCGGCGGCCAGGTTGTTCAGGCAGTTGGGATCCGACTCGATGTCGTACAACTCGAACTCCTCGCGCGGAGTCTGGAAGACGAGCCGCTGCGAGGGGGTGAGGCCACCGTCTGCCTCGAGCCGCTGCATCTCTCCGTAGGTCGGTGAGCGGACCGCATCCGCCGGAGGCGTCGCCGGCAGTTCGGTCAACCAGTTGCGGACCAGTCGGTAGCGGCCGTCGGTAATCGCCCGTTCAAACGCGCGATAATCGTGCCAGTTGTGTTCCGAAAACGCATAGTCGCGGTAACTCGCGGACGGATCCCGCAGGACCGGTACCATCGAGCGACCCTGTGTGGCTGCGAGTGGTCGGGCCCCCGCGATGTCCAGCAATGTCGCGGCAATGTCGACCGAACTGATCACGCTTTGAGAAACCGAACCGCCCGGGACCAGCGGCGGGTACCGCACCAGAAACGGAGTGCGAACTCCATCCTCGTAGACTGTCGTCTTACACCGCGGGAACGGGCGGCCATTGTCGCTCAGAACCAGAATCAGTGTGGTGTCGAGACTCCCTTCGGCTTCGAGTGCCGCGAGAACCTCACCGACCGATTTGTCGAAGCGGGCAATCTCGTCGTAGTACAGGGCCAGATCCCGGCGGACAGGCGGAGTGTCCGGAAAGATCGGCGGGACGACGACCTCGTCAGGATCGTGTGGCGGATCGAAGGCACCCGGCTGGTATCCCCGGTGCGGATCGAACGCTGCCAGCCACAGAAAGAACGGCTGCGAGCGCGGCCGGTTGCGCAAGACCGTCAGCCAGTCCCCTTCTCCACCCGGGCCTCCACCTTCTTTCACCAGGTCGAACTGCTGTTTGGCCGGTTGACCCAGGTGCCATTTGCCGACCGCGGCGGTGTAGTAACCCACCTCCCGCAGAGGCGTCGACACCAGCGTACGGTCGGCCGGAAGAGGAAGGTGCAGTTCTCCTGCCCCGGTCGAATGCGGGTACTGCCCCGTGAGAATCGAAGCCCGGCTGGGACTGCACGACGAGCACGTGAGATAGGCCCGATCGGCCCGCAAACCTTCGCGGGCGATCCGGTCGAGATGCGGCGTGTGGATCGTCGGGTGCCCATACGCTCCGCAGTCGTCCCACGACATGTCGTCAGCAACGAAGACGACGATGTTCGGCCGGAAGCGTTCCTGCCTTTCACCGTCCGCCGGGCCGGCAGCCACCGGGCGACAGACGAGACTGAGAACCAGCAGCAAAAGAAGGCTGGGATGTGGCATCGGCGATCAAACCGGACCCGACCGGTGCCGGGGGCGCATCGCCCCCGGTTCTCGTTCGGATGCTCTCGTCAGGCGGTGCGGGGGTCAACCTTCTCGGGATCGATCCCGAAGTCTTCCAGAACGCCCGGGAGCGCACCTCGCTCAAAGTGTCCTGCGCGGGACAGAGCTTCCAGCGCCGCATAGGCGGTGCACTCGGCATCGACTTCGAAGTGGCGACGCAGAACCGGCCGCGTGTCGCTTCGTCCGTAACCGTCCGTTCCGAGCACGACATAATCGCCGGGGATCCACTGCCGCACCTGGTCGGGCACCAGACGGACATTGTCGCTGCACGCGATGAAGGGACCGTCGAGTCCGTCGAGAGTTTCCTCGATGAAGCTGCGGCGTGGCTCCTGGTCGGGGTGCAGCCGGTTCCAGCGGGTCGTCGACATCGCATCCCGGCACAGTTCGCTGTAGCTGGTGACGCTCCAGACGTCGCTGCCGATGTTGTACTTGTCCTTGAGAAT
>CAZUXX010000802.1:0-1815 GCA_964624215.1 uncultured Planctomycetaceae bacterium | reverse complement strand
TCGGATTAGCGGAGAACGAACGTGATACGCCGGTTGCTGGCCTGCGGATGTGTCCTGATCCTGTTCCTGCGCGCAACGGCGCCCGCCGCGGACCGGCCGAACATCCTGCTCGCGATCAGCGATGATCAGTCGGCTCCGTATGCCTCGGCATATGGATGCACCGGAATCAGCACACCCGCCTTCGATCGCGTCGCCCGCGAGGGGGTACTCTTCACCCGGGCCTATGCAGCGTCTCCCGGTTGCAGTCCATGCAGGGCGGCTCTGTTGACCGGTCGCCACTGCTTGCAGATCGAACACGCTGGAACGCACGCCAGTTCCTTCCCGCTCAAGTACCGGACCTACCCCGAACGGCTGTCCGACGCCGGTTATCACACCGGATACACAGGAAAGGGCTGGGGGCCGGGGAACTTCAAAATCGATGGCCGGGAACACAACCCGGCCGGACCGAACTACTCGCGACGGAAGCTCACACCCCCCTACAGCGGAACCAGTCGGGTCGACTATGCCGCGAACTTCGAAGACTTTCTCAACGAACGTGAGAAGGGGCAGCCGTTCTGCTTCTGGTTCGGCGCCTCCGAGCCGCACCGCCCCTTCGAACAGGGGATCGGGCTGAAATCCGGCAAGAAACTCGAAGACGCTTTCGTCCCCGACTTCCTCCCCGACACGCCTGAGATCCGCTCGGACATTCTCGACTACTGCACCGAGATTGAATGGTTCGACGCGCACCTGGGCCGCATGCTCGAACTGCTCGAACAGCGGGGTGAACTCGACAACACACTGGTGATTGTCACCAGCGACAACGGGATGGCCTTCCCCCGGGCGAAGGCGAACTGCTACGAGTTCGGCATCCACATGCCGCTGGCGATCCGCTGGGGCGAGCGGATTCCCGGTGGCCGCACCAGCGACGATCTGGTCGGCTTCGTCGATCTCACGGCGACGATTCTGGATGCAGCCGGCATCGAGCCGGAGTCCGCAGAGTTTCGTCCCCCGCACGGGCAACTCGCCGGCAAGAGCCTGTTGCCCATCCTGTCACAGGAGGGATCCGGAGTCCTCGATCCCCGCCGGCGTGCTGTCTTCTCCTCACGCGAGCGGCATTCTTCTTCTCGCTATCTCAATCTCTCCTACCCCGTTCGTGCCATGCGAACCGGGGACTACCTCGTGATCCGCAACCTCCGCCCCGAGCGTTGGCCGGCAGGGGCACCGCAGAAGCTCACCGCCCCGCCTCCCGCGGGGAAGCCGGGACCTGACCACGGCGGATATCACGACATCGATGGCTGTCCGTCGCTCAGTTTCCTCGTCGAAAATCACGACGATCCCCGGATCGCACGGTTTCTCTCACTGGCTGTCGATCTGCGCCCCGAAATCGAGATCTTCGACGTTCGCAACGATCCCGCCTGCCTCAACAATCTCGCGGCCGATCCGGAGTTCGGTGACGAACGGGACCGGCTTGTCGCCAAACTGAATGCCGAATTGAAACGCACGGGTGACCCCCGCGTTGTCCACGCCGACGGGGGCGATGTCTTTGAAACCTATCCGCGCTACAGCCCGATACGTCATTTCCCTGAGCCACAGTGGGCACGCGAGCAGAGAGAAAAGTTCGAAAGCGACGGCTGGGTTCGTCTGTTCGACGGGAGCACACTCGACGGATGGAGAGTGGCAGGGCCGGAGGACTCCTTCGATGTCGTCAATGGAGCCATCCGCGCGAAGGCCCCCTCCGGACCGGCTCATCTCTATTTCGTCGGATCCGATGGACACGCCGACTGGGACGATTTCGAACTCGTCTTCGAGGCCCTGACAACTCCCGGTTCGGATGGG
>CAZUXX010000801.1:0-1827 GCA_964624215.1 uncultured Planctomycetaceae bacterium | reverse complement strand
TCCGCAGACCCAGCATCAGCCGGGCATACCAGTTGATGGAGCGGCTCATGAAGTGGCGATGCGGCCCCCATCCGACCACCCCGCCCCCCTCGACGTACCGCGACCCGATCACCACGTCATAGCGATCCGCCCGGGCCAGCAGATCGGGGAGGTACCGCGGAGGATGCGAAAAGTCCGCATCCATGTTGATCAGCAGGTCGTATCCGTGGTCGATCGCGTATCGAAACCCCGCGACCGTGGCGCGACCGAGCCCCTCCTTCCGCGGGCGATGCACCACGTGGATGCGACTGTCGGCACTCGCCAGCCTGTCAGCGAGCTGACCGGTCCCGTCCGGGGAGTTGTCGTCGAGAACGACGATATCCGCTCGCGGAACGAACTCATGGATCTGTTCGATCAGCGGCTGCAGATTGTCATGCTCGTTATAGGTGCAGAGCATGACGAGCAATCGGGCCGACGCCCGGTGCGATTCCGGACGCAACGCGGCTTCAGAATCGACGCTCACTCGCCACGTTCCGTTCTGCTGCGGCGATCACGCCATTCGATGTCCCGATCGGCAACATTCCTGATCAGGAATCGCAGGATCGGGCCTTCCACTGCGATCCGCGGATTGCCGAACAGCCGGGCCGACCGTTCGTTCGTCACCGACTCGACCAGCTCCGTTTTCGGGTCATCTCCCCGCTTGACGATGTTGTAGATCGTCTTCGCCTTCCGCGCGTCGCGGTCCTTGGTTCCGACAACCACCTGGAACGCGATCCCGAACTCGGGTGCCGCCAGAAACCGCAGCGACCTGGTGGCCTGGATCCGTCCGGCGTTCGAGGCCGGGGAGATCATCACCAGGGCCTGCACATCCTGTCCACGAGGCGTGCAATTGGCCAGCAGCGGATGATCGTCATAGGGCGCCAGCTTCCAGTCGTATTCGGCATAGGCCGCCGCGATCGGAACATGATCGTCCATCGCCACAATGCCCAGCTTCCGCATGTTGAGGCGCTTCGCCTGGTGCTCATTGAAGATGAACTGCTTCAGGGCGACCAGATCCCCCACCATCAGCTCATAGTCGTTCGTCGTGACGGTTTCGTCCCCTTCGCGAGCACTGTCTCCATGCTTGCGGAGATCGACCGCCAGGACGGCAAACCCCTTCGACTGCAGCATCTCGGCAAAGGGGGGCAGCATGGGCGGAGCCGAGGTCTTGTCCCAGAACAGCCGCGAACCACCCTTCCCGTGCAACAGGATCAGAACACCGGCGGTCGCCGTGTCCCGCCGCACATTCTCGACCGTCTCCAGAGCCGGATAGTAGGTGAAGTGAATGGGCCAGCCATCTGGTCCACGCACCGTCTGATTCTGCGTAACGGCCTGCGCATGCACTGCCGTCGACGGCAGGATCAGCAGGGCGATTCCGGCAGCGAGCAGACAGGTCTTCAGGGCAGTTCGAATCGACATGGGCATACCGTGTGGTGCGTCTTTGGCCAGTCAATCTCCACTGGTCATCATTCCCCCTCGTTCGGAATCTGTCCAGTGCGGACCGGATCGCCACGGTGTGTGTCGGGCCGATCCCCGCGCGATCCGAGCGGTCAGCGAAACAGCAGAAGGTCAGCCGGCAACGCAAGCCCTTCCAGCTGAGGAGTCTGTGTCAGTTGCACGGTCTGCCTGTTCCGGCCGTCTAGAAAGAACCCGGCACACATCGAAACGCTGTTCAGGAGTCCTCACTGGCACAGTCGGCCCCGGTCGCCGCCGATCGGGCAGGTGGCGGTGGGGAAGCTGCCGGGGTGAACAGCGGGTTGCGCGTGATGCGAAGCCGGTGCAGCCAGTACTGAACAAGCACCTTCAGTG
>CAZUXX010000800.1:0-1832 GCA_964624215.1 uncultured Planctomycetaceae bacterium | reverse complement strand
CCTGTTTCGATGGGACCTGACGACGTACCAGTGTCTGTCGACCGCGACGGGAGCCCGCATCTCCCAAGGGTCACTTCCCGAGGTTCCACAAAGCTGGAAGCGACGCCGGTGTGTGTTCGGGACGCGGCTGTTCCATCTGACCGGGTCAGAAAACGAACCACGATTTCAGCTGATCGACCTGGTCGAAGGCGAAGTCCTGTTCGAGGAGACCGCAGACGCCAGTCTGATTCACTCCGAAGTCGACGGGGCGGCTGCGTTTCTCAACGGCGCGGGAGAAGTCGTTGTCGTCTCCGGGACAGGGGAGGTGCTTGTCCGACATCCGCTGACGCACACGGACATTCAGGGACTGCAGGGCATCCACGTCTTCCGCCGGGGTGATCGCCTTTTCATCAATACGATACCGTCAGAGCCGGTTCCGAACGCAGAACAGACGGAGAGTGCGACGGCTGAAGTGCACCTGGAGGGAAGCACCGTCAACGGATCGCTGGCGGTCTACGACACGCGCACGGGGAGACATCTGTGGTCCCGCTCGTTCCACGAGAGGATGTTTCTGCGCGGCCCCGAACCGCTTTCGAGTCCGTTGATCACTATCAGCCGCATTCGTCCCCGGGAACACATCGGCCCCGACCCGTTTCTGGTCGAGGTGATCGACGCCGACAGCGGGCAGACTCTGGCGCGGCGAACGGATGTCGAGCGGTTCTGGATTGTCCTTGCGAAAGGCGACGTCGAGCAGGGGGCGTGCGCCCTCTACGGGGAAGATCAGCGGATCGTCATTGACTGGGGCCGGCCAGCCGTGGTTGCTGCACAACCGTCTGAGACGATCCAGCGGTGAGCAGACACCGGCGTCCGACGTGCGGAGTCGTCTGTGTTGACTTATGCCGAGAGGACCTGCTGACGAAGAGCCTCAAAGACGTGCTCGACTTCGGCTCTCAGGGAGTCGATCCGCTCACGCAATTCGTCCTGTGTGACTTCGTCGCCGATTTCCTGGATTCCGGTGGCTCGCTTCTGGACGGCGAACGCATCGAAGTTCGAGGCAATCCCCTTGATCTGATGAGCTTTTTTGCGGGCACTCACCACGTCGCCGCGGTTGTTTGCCTCTTCCAGTTCTTCCAGCAGTGGTGGGACGTCGAACAGGAAGAACTCGGCCATCTCGCGAAGGAGCTGCCGGTCGCCCGCCATCCGCGTGAGTGCCGCGTTGACGTCGATTACCGGCTTTTGGTGATTTGCAGCGGGCATGACAAGTTCTCAGTCACCGGGACCAAACGGACCGGTCAATGATGCATCCACCGACGCAAGCAGCCCCGGCTCCAAACGGGGGAGTCGAGGCCGCAAGCATCGTCCACTCCACGTATGCGGTCGAGGTCAGACTGCTGTTCTGCGACCGCTGAAGAGCGAGATTACGAACAGGACCAGGAACGCCACGAACAGAACCTTTGCGATCCATGCAGCGGTGCTCCCGACCACGAAGAACCCGAGCCAGAAGGCGACAGCGGCGAAGAGCAGGAATATGAGTGCCCAGGATAACATTGGTCGATCCCCTTGAGTGAGTTGTGTCGGAGCGACGCAGACTGCGTCGCCGGAACGAGTTCCGGCGAGCCGGAGTTGCGTTCCGAGTGGTTGTCTCAAGGGGATGTTGCAGGGTCCGTGCCAATTGTTTTCGCAGGGGTGGGAGACATCCCCTAACCTGTTTGCCCACAAGGGTGAAAGGGGCCGCCAGATCGTTCGCGGGTTGAGTGATTTCTTTCGGCAACCAGGTGCGCCTCTGGCTGTCATGGAGGGTCGGAACCCATCCCGGTTGGCTTCCGATCGTCCTGCCCGGCAGGCGTCGGTCC
>CAZUXX010000799.1:0-1846 GCA_964624215.1 uncultured Planctomycetaceae bacterium | reverse complement strand
CCACCAGATCGAAATGGTCACCCGACTTCAGGTGTCGTACGACATGGCGCGTAACGGCTCCCGTGCCCGGCCCGATCTCCAGCACGCGGCGGGGATGATTGTGCTGTCGGAGCGGATCAATCATCGCTCGCGCCAGAAAGCGACTGCTCGGCAGCACCGCACCGGTCGTGTAGAACTGCCGGCGAAACTGTTTGAAGAACTCCAGGTTGTCCTGAATGAGCTGTTTCATCAACCAAACCTGGATGTCAGCGGGACGGCGACCATCGCGCCGCCTGTTCTGCAATATCGAACCCGACCCGATCGGACCAGTCTCTCAGCAGTTGCCGGAAATGTCGACCGGGCCGTCCATTTTTCACCGGCTCTCCGTCGATCGACGTCACCGGGAGCAGACAGCTCGTCGTGGACGTCAGCAGCACCTCGTCCGCCGCGTGCAAATCATCGACTCTCAGGTCCCCTCGCTCGACCGTAAGCTGCCGCGCCGCAAGCAGCTCCTCCACCACCTGCAGGCTGACTCCACGCAACGTCGCTTCCCGCCGGGGCGCAACCAGGCGATCCCCCAGAACCACCAGCACATTCGCCGCAGCCGTCTCCGTCACGAACCCCTCCGCATCGAGCAAAAGCGGGATTCTTCCGGCTGACTGCATTTGCGACTGACGCGCCGCCAGGAACCAGTGCAGCCGGCTGCGATGCTTGATGGCCGGCGAAACGCTCGCCGGGGACAGTTGCTGCACCGCAGAGACCGTCAGTGCCACACCGTCCCGGTAGCCGCGGAAAAACTGCGGGAAATCCAGCAGCAGCGGGTGAATCGCGAGAGTCGGTCTGTCCTCGAGCATCTCAGCGAATCCGGCATAGGCAGGATTCGGGCCGGGCGTCGCCACGCAGACAATCGCGATCTCTTCGCGAGGCGATCCGGGAACAACCGCACGGGCCGCAAGCTCGGTGAGGATGTCGCCAATCTCGCCGTCCGCTTCGGGAAGTTCGATCCCGACGGCGTCACACGACTCGCGGAACCGCCTCAGATGGTCATCCATCCGGAAGGGAACCCCGCCAAACGTCCGCACCATGTCCGTCACGGTCACCCCCTGAACGACACCGTAATCCCACAGGGGCAGCCGCAACTGCTCCATCGGGACCCACGCTCCGTTCATCCAGGCAATCTCGTCAGACACAGTCGCTCTTGGGAAGTTGCATCGACCACTGGACCTCGCTCAGCGGCGGGCGTACAGATTGCTCACCGACACGCCGCGTAACCGGGAACTCACCCGGCGACGCGCGACGTCGTTGTACACCACCATGCCGTTCTCGTGGGAGGCTGCGGAGAGATCCTCTCGGGCGAATCGACAAAGTCTGTATACTGTGTCACTGGAGTCGGCTTCTTGCGGCTGAAAATCGAAGCACGCGGGCAGCAGAAGTGCAGCTCACCCAACCAGTTTCCGGGTTGCATCAACCAACGCCCCGCCGTTTCGGCGTCCTCTCTCGATGAGGGTAGCCAGACTGTGCCGCGATTCGGTAGCCTTGCCAGATGCGCGCGAGCGCAGGCCGGCGCATCGGCCGGGGGTGGGGGGCCAATCTTCACGGGCTGCCGTGTGCGCCCAACGCATACGTGTTCTGAATAGACGTCAGGGAGGATTTCGTGTCGCTGGCAGCGTTGTTCGAGTCGAAGTTTCGCGGGGATATCCGGTTTCGTGGACAGGCGTATGTGGACGCCGATCGCGTCGCCGTAACCCGTGTGCTGCCCGACCATCTGTTCGCCGTCGTCCGGGATGGAGACGAGTTTCAGACTCAGCTCACGCGGTTCGATGGCGACCTGAAGATGTTCTGCTCCTGCGTGGGAGAAGGTTCAACC
>CAZUXX010000798.1:0-1847 GCA_964624215.1 uncultured Planctomycetaceae bacterium | reverse complement strand
CCTGCGTGATCTGCGTCAGTTCAATCTGCTCGTCCTTACGCAGTGACTGCGCCAGAAACTTGCTGTCCCAGAAGGGTTGACCTTCGAGAATCAGCACGCGAATCCGTTGTTTCATCACCTCGACGAAGACACTCTGCGCGTTGTTCGACAGTTCGACCTCGCCACTGAGCGGATCGAGTGACACCTCGAATTCGTACTGACCGGGCTCCTCCCGCTCGATGTTCAGCTGTAGCTCCACGAACGACGACCGGTCAAACCGGACCGGGATCCGCTGCGTTTCGTCCCCGGCTCGCAGCCGCACCAGCCCCTCCTGTCCCTCCAGCCCCGAGTGGTACACCTTGACGAGAATGCCTCCCGGCTCCGAGGGAAGCAGCGACTCCTGCATCGGGACCGCCAGGAGAGCGGCATCCGTCGCAGACTGGTTTCCCCCCACGCCGAGCGTGTAGATCGGCACATTCCGGCTCGCCGCCAGCGAGGCGGGACCCTGCATCGACGCATCCGTCGTATCCCGGCCATCGCTGATCACAAGCAAAACGTCACCTTCTTCAAGCGTCAGCAGACGCGAAATCGAAGCCGACACCGCTTCCGCCAGATGGGTGGCACGGCCGGACGGAATGCCATCCGGGTCGGTCTGCAGTTGCTCCAGAGAGATCGGATGGACTGCTTCATCAAACCCGCGGACTTCGAGGGAATACTGCTCCTGCAGCCGGGACAGTTGCTCGGGCGTGAGGACCCGCTCGGCGATGCAGCGGATGCGGGAATCCCCCTCGCAGTCGCCGGTCAGCATCGACTCCGAGGTGTCCAGCAGAATCGTCAGCCGTGACTGCTGCTCGACCGGATCCTGCGGGAGCTCACGACTGGGCCCCATCATCAGCGTGGCGACAATCCCGATTGTGATCAGCCGCATCGCCAGCAGAACCGCAGTGATCGTACGGCGTTCACTCATCACGCGGAGGTACGCAAACGTGGCCAGCGCCGCCAGGAGTGCCGCAGCCCCCCAGATCTTCAGCGGTGAGACCACCGGTTGCCACTCGACGGCGATGAGGACGCCCGGCTGCAGCATGGGTCATCCTCGGAGGGGTTGGCCGTCGAGAGCTTGCACGTCGGCGAGTTCCGGCTTTCTCAGGTGCTGCACCCACGCCGGAGGAACATTCACGAAAACCCAGTTCGTGCGGTAGCGGTGATTGCGAAAGCGGTTCTGCATGATCTGTTCGATCTGCGTCAGCCTCTCTCGTTCGGGCCCCTTCGAAATCGCCCGTCGCACCGGCCGGACGTACATGTACTCGAAGAACGAGAACGAACCGCCCGGCGCCAGCAGATTGAACGCCGAATCGAGCAGCTCCTCGACAAGCTGCGAGTTGAAGTTATTGAACGGCAACCCGCACAGAATGATGTCGTACTCCTGCGTGCACTCAAACTCCTGCAACGGACACACATGAACCTGTGACAGCGGGGCCGCCGGTTGAAACCGCGGATCGCTGCCGAACCGCTCTTTCAGCAGATTCGCAAACCGCTCGTTGATCTCCACCCGTATCTCCATGGTGTCCAGGTTGTTTTCCCGGTCGATAATCAGCTGATAATGAGGCGATGCCTCCTCCATGTCGAGCAGAACCGATTCTACTTGCGACGGGAACACGTTTACACCGCGGATAATGAGCATGTCATCGCTGCGGCCCGTCACCTTCTCCATGCGCAGCAGCGTGCGGCCGCAGGCGCAGGGCTCCGCAATCAGGCGGGTGATGTCCTTTGTCCTGTAGCGCAGGATGGGCAGCGCCTCCTTGGTGAGGCTGGTCAGCACCAGCTCGCCCCTTTCGCCCAGGGGCAGCACCTCGCCGGTGTCCGGGTCT
>CAZUXX010000797.1:0-1850 GCA_964624215.1 uncultured Planctomycetaceae bacterium | reverse complement strand
AAGCGGCATGCCGACAATCCCCACCTCAAGGTTTCCTCCCTCTGCCGTTCCGAACAGCAGCGCGACGTCTTCCTGCTCAACGTCGGACGACTGGATGGAAACCCGCGCCACCGCGTCGTGATGACGGGCCGCCATCACGCATGCGAAACGATGGCGAGCTTCGCGGTCGAAGGGGTCATCCAGGAAATCCTGGCAGACACCGACACAGGTGACTGGCTCCGCCAGAACGTCGAGTTCTTCATCGTCCCGATCGTCGATCGCGATGGCGTCGAGAACGGCGACCATGGAAAGAACCGTCGACCCTACGACCACAACCGCGATTACGCTGCCCAGCCGCGCTACAACGTGATCCGTGCCATTCGCGAACAGGTGCCCGCCTGGAGCAACGGCCGGCTTCGCATGGGAATCGACATGCACTGCCCGTGGGCGAGCGGTCCCGGCCAGGAGGAGATCTTCTTCGTCGGCGGTCCCAACGCCGACAGTTGGCGCGAAATCGGCCGCCTCAGTGACATGCTCGAAACTGTCCGCACCGGACCGATCCCCTATCACCGCGAAAACAACATCCCCTTCGGGAAAAGCTGGAACTCCGGTTCCAATTACGGCGATCGCAAACCGTTCTCCCACTGGATGGCCGACCTCCCGGGCGTCCACCTCGGAACCACCCTCGAAATCGGCTACGCCAACGCCGAAGGGACTCCCGTCACCGATGCCAGCTGCCGCCTGCTCGGTCGCGATCTGGCAAAAGCAATCGCCGCCTACCTCCAGGCCACGCCTGCCTCAGAGCAATCCCCCCGCGACTCCGAAACCGAAATGAAACAGTGATGACGAAGCCGCGTCACCGATGAGAGACGCAACCCCTCCACCACTGGACCAGCTTTCGATGACGCGAACGCTCTCATCGCTCCGCATCTACGGACACCATGCCCGACAGAATCGTCCTCCTGATCGTCGATCCGCAAAATGACTTCTGCGACCCTCACCGGGGAGCACTCAGCGTCCCCGGGGCCGATGGCGACATGCAGCGGCTCGCCCGACTGATCGCCCGTCTGTCTAACAGAATCTCCTCCATCCATGTCACTCTCGATTCGCACCACCTGATCCATGTGGCCCATCCGGTCTACTGGCAGGATCCGGCAGGAAACCATCCCTCGCCGTTTACGATCATCTCCGCGGCCGACGTCGACGAAGGTCGCTGGCTCCCCACCCGCCCGAACTGGCTGCGACAGACTCGCGAGGGCTTCGGTGCCCTCGATTATGTCCACGCGCTCGAAGCGAATGGCAAGTACCCGCTGTGCATCTGGCCTCCCCACTGTCTGATCGGGAGCTGGGGGCACAACATCTTCCCGCCCCTTCTCGAAGCACTCCACACGTGGGAAGCGAATGCGTTTGCCGGAGTGAAGTTCGCCCCCAAAGGGTCGAACCTCCACACCGAACATTTCTCCGCCATCCGGGCCGATGTCCCCGATCCCCACGACCCGTCGACCCAGACCAATACGGCCCTGCTCGAAACGCTGCAGACAGCCGACGAGATCCTGCTGGCGGGAGAAGCAGCGTCACATTGCGTCGCCAACACGGCACTCGACGCCGACACCGTTGTTGGCGACGGCTCGTTCGCTCGCAAACTCGTCCTGTTGTCCGATGCAACCAGTTGCATCGCCGGGTTCGAAGACCGCTACAACTCCTTCGTCCGCACACTGACGGCAAAGGGAATGCGGGTCACCACAACGACCGACTACGCCGCGTAGGCTCACCAGCGACCCGATTCGTTCAGCCAGGCAGGCGGGCGGAGCGAACTCGTCACCGGAGCAACGGGTTCACCGCAGATAGCCTCCACACCGGACCGCCACGGC
>CAZUXX010000796.1:0-1864 GCA_964624215.1 uncultured Planctomycetaceae bacterium | reverse complement strand
CTGATCTCACTCACCGAGCAGGCATCTCCGGCCGAGTCCGAAGATCGCAACTGGCAGTTGATCGGACGGCAAACCATAGCCGCCCCGGATCCCCTCGCGCACGCCGATGTTCGCCAGCGGGCACGTCAGCTTGTCGAACGAAATCCGCACGCCCGCAACATCCTGAGGCTGCTGGAAGCCTACGTCGCCGGACCCGGCTTCAAACTCACCCACCGCACCCGCACCAGCGACACCTCGGCCGACAGTCAGTCACTCCTGAAAATCGCCAACCGGCTCTGGCAAGAGTTCCTCGATGTCAATCTGACCCACTTCTCCTATCGCGAACACGCTCGCCGCAGTTGGCGTGATGGCGAATGCTTCCTCCGCAAGTTTACCTCTGCCACCTGGCCACCGGTCGTTCGTTTTCTCGATCCCGAGCAGGTCGGGCCGACTCCCGACGATCCTGGATCGGCAGGAATTCTCACCCGACCCGGAGACGTCGAGTCGCCCGTCGCCTATCTCCTCATCGACATCACGAGCGGTCGGCTTCGCGAACGGGTCCCGGCCGCAGACATCTTTCACACCCGCGTTGGAATCGATTCCAACCAGAAACGGGGTGTCACGATCTTTCTCCCCGTCCTCGATGTTCTCGACTGCTTCGACCAGTGGATGAAGACAGAACTCCTCGCTCGCAAGCTGCAGTCGTCGATCGTTCTCTGGAGGAAGGTCCAGGGGTCTCCGCAGCAGATTCAGGAGCTCGCAGATTCCCGCTCCACCGGGTTCACCCGCGGAGTTCGTCGCGAACGGCTGCAGCCGGGCACGATCCTGACAACCAATCACGCGACCGACATTCAGTTCCTACAGCCGAACACCAACTTTGGTGACGCGGTCCCGCTCGGTCGCATGCTCCTTCTCGCCACCGCGGCCGGGGCCGGCCTCCCCGAGTTCATGCTGACCTCAGATGCCTCCAATGCGAACTTCGCGTCGACCATGGTCGCCGAAGGGCCGGCAGTCAAGCTGTTCCAGAGCGAGCAGTCCTTCTTCGCAGCCGAGTTCACCCGCCTGTGGCGCTGGCTGATGCACGATGCCATCAAATCCGGCCGGCTCCCGACCAGCTTCTTCGAACGTGTCGCTCCCGACTGGAGCTTCCCCCAACTCGTCAATCGCGATCGCCCGCGCGAACGCATGGCCGATGCGCGACTGGTCGAGTCCCGCATCCTCAGCCGGTCCGAAGTCGCTCGCCGCGAGGGGGTCGATCCCGAACTGATGCAGCGGGAAATCAATGTCGAAGGCGGGCGACCCGATGAGCAGCCACCCGCAGTGGCTTCGGAGGACGGCGACCGATAGATCCTCGTCGGTCAGCACACTCCCGCCTGCATGACGCCTCGCCCGTCACCGCCTCAGACGCGGTCAATCAACGTCCGTTCTGCCCGGCGGAACCAGATCAGTCCGCTCAGCAGAAGCGCCACCGTCATCCCCAGACCAATTGTCAGTTGCATCGCCCCGGGAGGAGTCGCCCCGAACAGGCTCCATCGCCCCGCTTCAATCACCGCCGCTGCCGGATTGAGCGAATAAATCAGCCGATACCGCTCGGGAATGATCGCCTCGGTCTCGTACACGACCGGCGTCAGAAACATCCCCAGTTGCAGCAGGAACGGCACCGCATGGCCGATGTCACGGTACAGCGCGTTCAATCCCGACAGCCAGATACCACACGCCGACGAGAGCACCGCGGCCCACAAAATCACCAGCGGAAACAGCAGCACACTGGCGGTCAGCTCGACGTTCATCGCAATGCCCAGCGGGATGAGCAACAACGCCGCCACCGCACAGTCCGCCAGTGCCACCAGAACGCACGACAGGGGCAGGACCAGCCGCGGGAAGT
>CAZUXX010000795.1:0-1867 GCA_964624215.1 uncultured Planctomycetaceae bacterium | reverse complement strand
GTCTGCCGTTCTGGTGTCCGAACGCTGGTAAGCCCGGGGATCGTAGAAGTCATCACACCATTCGCGAAGGTTGCCGGCGAGGTCGTAGATCCCGAAGCGGCTGCGATCATTCCGAAACGATCCCACCGGGTCAACCTGACCCGGTTCGCGACGACGGCTCCAGATCGCACGCCCCGATCCCCACGGATACTCAAGATTCTCCGCGGTCCGCCCGGCATACTCCCATTCTGCCTCACGCGGAAGTTCCTTCTTTGCCCACGCCGCGTAGAGTGCGGCATCACGCCAGGTCACCCCGGCTGCCGGGAAGTCGTCGGGACTCGCCTCGTTGAGTGGGGGCTGGGGACGACGGGCGACTTCCCGCTTCCGGAACCGTGCGTACTGCTGGAGGGTGACTTCGTGGACATCCATGTAGAACCCGTCCACGTAAACCGGATGGACCGGAGAGGCGGTGCCGTCTCCATCAGTGCCGCGCATAAACACTCCGGGCGGGATGTATGCCATCAGAGCGTCGTCCGCTTCACAGCGAATCCGCAGCGGAATGCCGTCCGCCGTATATCCTGCCTCGTTCACGACGGAGAACCCGTCCGGCAGCCTGAAGTTCCGATTGATCTCCCGAGCACCCGGGCCAGAGACCCGTGTCACCCGATACGATGACGAGAAGATTCCGGCAGCAGGCCTGGTGACGCGATAGCTCGCAACGCCATAGGGATGATCAACGCGGGTTGCCAGAAACTTGGGCCGCCGCTGCCCCACCAGATACGCGTTCGCCTCCTCGTGCGCCGACCGGCCGGAGGTCGCCGTCCTCCTCGGAGCCGGGCGTTGAGGACGCTCGCGTTCAGTCGGGGCTGCCGTCGCTTGGGGTGACTTCTCTGCCGGAGGCATGGCCGCAGCCGGTGCGGCACCGGGCGGAGGTGGTGGAGGAGGGGGCGGAGCTGACTGGACGACCTCGCTTTCACCACCGCATCCGCACACGGGGATGACCAGCACGAGCGTCAGCAGCGATCGGAACAGAACAGGCATCTGCCATCCTCCGCAGGCCGGGTTGCTCCGCTGAGCATAGACGACGCGCATCCCGGATGTCACCGCTCACACCCGGAGCGGTCACCCCGGCACGGTCGGCGGACGCAGAAGGAGGTCGCTCGTCGATCAGGTCAGCCCGGGCATCGGATCGGCCTGGTAGACGAAATGCGGGCGGCCAGCCTCGTCATGCCATGCCGCACCACGAGGGATCCCCAACGCGTCGTAAATCGTCGCGGCGAAATTCTCCGGACGCTGCGGCGCCACATCAGGATACGCTCCAAGCTTGTCGGAGCTGCCGACAACCCGACCTCCCTGGATGCCTCCGCCAGCCAGAAACACTGTCTGACACCCGCCCCAGTGGTCTCGGCCGGGGGCCGCGTAGTGATTCGCCAGATGGCTCAGTTTGGGAGTCCGGCCGAATTCGCCCGCCATCACGATCAGCGTACTCTCCAGTTGACCGCTGCTCTCCAGATCGTCGAGCAGAGCAGAAACAGCCCGGTCAGTCGGCGGGAACAGGAAGTCCTTCAGGTTCGGGAATGCGTTCCCGTGCGTGTCCCAGGCTTCGTTGTTGCCGAGGTTCACCTGCACCAGGCGCACACCGACATCGATCAGCCGTCTCGCCATCAGCAGCGAATACCCGAACGAGTTTCGTCCATAGCGGTCGAGTGTTTTCGGATCCGCAGCCGTGACATCAAACGCAGACTTGACTGAGGGGTCAGTTAACAGGGAAACGGCGGCTTCCCGATAGCGGTCAAACGCGGACGAAGTAGCCGTCCGGTCGAGAGCAGTTCGCTGCGCGTCGAGTCGTTCGAGAAGTTCCAGCCTTCGAGGACTTCGATCGTTGAGC
>CAZUXX010000794.1:0-1871 GCA_964624215.1 uncultured Planctomycetaceae bacterium | reverse complement strand
GCAGGTGTGAGTGTGACTGCTCCGGCGCGTTCGAGGAAGGCGGTGCTGTCGACCTCTTTGTTGTTAAAGACACTGAGTGCGACCGAGTCGGCGATCAGGGGTCGGAACTCCTCGGCCAGGTCCAGTGCGAGTGACGGTCGACTGAAGCGTGGCCGATGGAGGAAGCCGCGCATCGGGTCGAAACCGACGGCCTGCAGTGTGACTGTCATTTCCTTGGTGAGCAGACTGTAGGCGAATGAGAGGACGGCGTTGACGGGGTCGCGGGGCGGACGCCGGTTGCGGCCGGTGACGTCGAAGTCGTGCTGTCCGCTGATGAGCGTGAACCAGGCAGCGAAGTATTCTTTGGCAGCCATGCCTTCGAGCCCGAGCAGACTTTCGATCGAGTCGACCTGTTCGATGCGCCGGGTGTAATCACGAAGCTGCCGGAGGACACGGGCGTGCCGGTCTTTCAGGTGACGCCTGAGGAGGGTGCGGCAGTTTTTGACCTTGCCGACGATGAAGGATCTGGCGAGGGGGAGTGCCTGCTGGGGGTCGGCGGCGACTTCGTATTGGCGGATCCGGAGTTCGACGTTGTTGTGGGAGAGCCCGGAGGTGATGGCGTGGAACCATCCGCCGTAGGTGAAGTGGCAGACGGGGATGCCACGGATCGTGAGCTCCTTCAGTGCGGGAGCCGAGAGCGTGATATTGCCCATCAGACAGAGCTGGGAGACATCGAGGAGACGGACGCTGGCGAGTTCTTCCCGTTCTCTGGAGACGACGAGACGATCGCCGCTTTTGCCGACATAGGCGCCGAATTCCTGGACATACAGCGGAAGGGCATCGTGGCTGGCGGGAAGCAGCCTTCGAAGCCCGTCGGGTCTGTGTTCGGTAGTCGAAGGTGTTGTGTCGGTCGTGGCGGTGCAGTGATCGCCGCTCGAGTCGGGTGCGATGTGTTTGAGGAAATTGGTCTCGTCGGGGAGGCAGATGGTGACGAGGGAGCAGCGGGGGCACTTGGGGCTGTCCTCGAGGGGGGGCGGACAGTTGCCGCGATGAGCCGTCTCGCGGAACTGTTGCGCCTGGCTGCGAGTGAGGTTGATCAGTTCGTCGTCGAAGGGGACGACAACCCGTTTTCGGGAGGCGATGAAGTACAGGACTCCCTCGTTACATTCGTAGCCGTTTTCGCGGAGGATGAGCCCCTGGGCGCAGAGCTGGACCCGTTCAGGGTCGTAGGCATTGCCGGGGATGTCGGGTACCCTGCCCCGCTTGTAATCGACGGGTGTTGCCACGTCGCCTTCGAGTTCGAGCAGGTCGAGCCGGGCGATGAGCCCTTCGCCGGGTGCGGAGAGCATCAGTGAGCGGGCGTGAATGCGGGCGGTTTCGTCGCCGTCGGTGGTCGTCGGTGTGTCGTCGTTCTCTGAGACAGCGTCTGAGTCGCCCGGTGCCGCGATAATCTTGCGGTCGGGCTTATCGACATTGTGGTGACCGAACGTCCCTTCGAGGGTTTCGAGGTTGTCGGCCCATTCGCCCTGGACCCATTCGAGGTAGCCTAGTCTGGGACAATAGGTGAACTCGTTGAGCATTCGCACCGGGATGAGCGCGAGGGGGTTGTCACCGGAGCTGGAGTCGGGGAGGGTCTCACTTGAGGCGGGGGTGGTGTGCCCGGGCGGAAGATCGTGGTTGAGCGTACCGGAGTTGTGCGTGGCGGAGTTACGAGGGCCGGAGATCATGACGGCATTCCCGATCGGCGTCGTTCTCCGTCACCGAAGCCGATTCACTGGATCGCAGAGGGGGACCTGCTTCGCCTGTGAGCGAGCTGCGATCTGGTTATGGAAGTCCTCCGTGGTGGAAGGACGGAGCCTCCATCGGTGCCCGTCGGGTGGTTGAGTCTGTTC
>CAZUXX010000793.1:0-1876 GCA_964624215.1 uncultured Planctomycetaceae bacterium | reverse complement strand
GATGGATCAGCAGGCTCCCGGAAGAAAGCCCGTAGACGTGTCAGCGGCGATTATCGCATCAACGTGCACAACTGCAATCGAGCGACAGTGATCCTCCTCTGTTTCTCCACTGCCGGTTCACGTCCCGCATCCCTGCATCTCCAGGCAGCCAATCGCCCTTCCCCTCGACTTCCGGCAGAATCAGCAAACCCGTCCACTCAACCACAGCCTCTCTACCCCCTGACCGCTCATCACCCATAAACTCCCGGCATGTATCGCATCGTCTCTCTTTCGGTACTGCTCACCCTGATTGTGGTCCTGGGGATCACGTTCTTCCGGGTCATCGCCCCCTTCCTGCTCCCCCTGTTTCTTGCGGGCGTCGTCGTCATCCTCGCCCAGCCCCTGTTCCGTTACATCGTCACCCGCACCGGTGGCCACGTGCGTGTGGCAGCAGGCATCACGACGGCGACCGTCGTCGCTGCCATTCTCGTTCCGATCATCGTCGGCACCGTCCTGGGGTCGATGCAGCTGAGAGTCCTCGCCCGCGACGTCTCGATCTCGAAACAGTGGGACGACCTGTTCGGAGTCGGCGAACGCCAGGCGGAACCGGTCGTCGAATGGGTCACAAGCGTCGTCAACAACTTCCGGGACGAACCGCTCACCCCTCGAGAACTGCGAAACTACACCCAGAACCGCATCCGCAGCGAACTGATCGCCCTCGGGAACCGGTCGCTCGGAATGGTCGCCGGAGTCTTCCTGTCCCTCGTCTCGGCGATTCTCGGACTGCTGATCTTCACCGTCGCACTCTATTACTTCCTCGCGGATGGACCCGCCATTCTCGAAGCGACCGAGCAGATGATCCCGGTCTACGTCAACTACCAGAGGGAACTCGTCGACGAGTTCTGCCGCGTCGTCCGCAGCGTCGTCTCGGCTACGTTTCTGGCGAGCCTCGCACAGGCACTCGCCACCACGATCGCTCTCTGGCTGGCCGGGTTCGACCACCTGCTCACACTCTTTCTGCTCGCCCTGCTCTCCTCCCTGATCCCCATGCTTGGCACCTGGCTCGTCTGGGCCCCCTGTGCGATCAGCCTCTGGTGGTCCGGCTCCCATGTCGCCGCCATCTTGCTCGCGGTGTACGGCATGGCATTCGTCGGCATCCTCGACAACATCGTCCGGACCTATGTCCTCAACAGCGACACCAAATTGCACCCGCTCCTCGCACTCATCAGCGTGCTCGGCGGGCTGCAGGTGCTGGGCCTGTGGGGAGTCTTCATCGGGCCGATCGTTGCCTCCTGCCTGCACGCGCTGGTCAAGATTTTCAATCACGAGCTGGCAATCCTCTCCCAGCAGAAGTTCGGAACCGCAGACGAAGTCACTCCCGACCGTGCGGCCCCGGCAGCGTCGCCGACAAAGTCCGTTCCGATCGCGCAAACGGACGACCTCCTGACCCCTTCCGACACCACTGAAGCAGAACAAACGGACGGTCCCCCCACCCCGCAACCGGTCTCCACAGACACCTCGGACGTACCGGCCGCGGCACCACCAAGCCCCGCAACCTCGGGAAAATCCGCAAAAAATGGACGCGGTCGCTCCGACCGGCGTCGCAAGCGACGCTGAACTCGCCTCACGCTCGCGAGATTCGAACCCGCTGCCACCTCAGGGCTTAACTGTCGGAGCGAGAATGGGTTGCAGCACTGACGCGACAGCCGTATCATTCGCGCGACTCGGCTCGATCGAAACTGTCTGACGAGTGCGCGCGGGTTGTCGGGCGGATGGACGCATTTCAGTTGCAGTCACCCGGCAGTTCGCTACCATTTCGGGCTTCGATCGGCCGGTGAAGCTGCTAGCGTAGCTCAACGGCAGAGCACCGGTTTTGTAAACCGGCGGTTGTGGGTTC
>CAZUXX010000792.1:0-1879 GCA_964624215.1 uncultured Planctomycetaceae bacterium | reverse complement strand
CCCTCAAACTTGATCGGTCCGTTGACACTGAGTGCATCCCGCCGTCCCTTTGCTCCGTGAATGGGCCACAGGTAAAGGTTGACCCTGTTGGCAGTCAGATCTGGCGCCCTGCCACCGCACATGACGTAAGAGACTGCAACGCGTCCCTTTCCGGACTTCTCCGAGAGCGTGCACGGTTGATAGGCAAACCCCGGGTGAGCGTTTCCGTTCCCCGGATTGATCCCCGCCCAACCGTCGACAAAGACCTCCACCGCGACCGCATACTCGCCAGGCTTCTCGGTTTTGTAGTCGAACTCGATCACCAATTGGTCTCCGCCCGAGACGACCTGACCGGATTTGACCGAGGGGACAGGGTTAAGAAGTTCCCCTTTGATATCGTCCGGCTTCACTTCCTTGACGACTTTCTGTGAAGGACTGGGAACCGGCACCGGTGCCGGCGGTTGCGCAAAGACAGCGGCGGACGGCAACACCAGCGACATCAGTAACAGGCATGACCTCATCAGCAGGCTCCTTAAGCAAAGGTATGGTGATTCAACCACCGCGAGGACACGTGTGTCCTCCTTGCCGCATCCCGCATGGCCCGCGGAATCGACAGTCAAGCTCGGCAGAGTTCGCAACGCACGTTGCATGGAGAACCTTCGTGGAACGGAACGGATTGTCCGCGGTCGCGCGAACATGTGGCGAACGCTGTTGGACTCGGCTAGCGATGAACCATCTGCAGTTTCGGGAGTGCATCCTGAAGTTGCCGAACCCCCTCGTCCGTCACGCTGGTCCCGTTGAGCCACAGGGTTTCCAGTTCGGTCATTCCCTTCAGGTGCTCCAGACCCGCGTCGGTAATCGGAGCGTTGTACAGATTCAGCCAGCGGAGCTTTGTTAGCGGCTGCAGGGAAGCAAGGCCGTCGTCGGTGATGCCGCCAACACTGGCAAGGTCAAGTTCCCGCAGATTCGTCAGCCTGGCAATTTGTTTCAGACCGGCGTTTGTCACTCCATGGCCAAGGGCCACGTTCAGCCGTTCCAGCGTCGCCATCCGCGACAGATGTCCCAGCCCCGGTTCACCAAGTCGCTGAATATTGCTGGCTTCGAGCTTCTTGAGCCCAGTCAGGCTGCTCAGGTGTGTAAAGCCCTCGTCAGTCAGTTCACTGCAGCCTCGGATGTCGAGTTCCTCCAGACTCTTGAGGACGCTGACGGCCCGGAGCCCCTTGTCGTTCACCGGGCAACCATGGAGATCGACCTTGATGATCGGCATGTCCAGGCTGTTCAGGTCCCTGCTCACCGTGCCACCGAGTTGCTCAACGATGGCAACCGCCTGCTCCACAGCAGCCTTTGCCTCCGCTTCAGATGTGTTCTCCCCATTCTCAGGAGGTGGCGTCCCGGGATCACTTGCCTCCAACGGACGGTCGAGATCCGAGTCCGCCTCAATCGCGACCGTCGTCTGCGCCGCTCGCTGGTCGCAACCGACAAGAGCGGCTGCGCACAGGGCGACCATCACCTGAGGAATTCGGAAGGCCCGCATGATGAAGAATTCTTAGGGGAAGCGGATCTGCAGTTCGTCGGCAAACGATCCACCTCTGCAGACGAGCCACGCACGGCGGCAATCGTTCGCCACCAGTAATTACCCATCCGTCCGTACGATTCTCACGCAAAAATTCCTGATTTCTCCGGCAAGGAGCAGCGGGATGTCACCAGCCCCCCCTTGACCGACGAATGCGACCTGAACCGGCCAGAATGATTCCGTATCAGGTGCGTTGCATCGGTCAGGCCGAGAGGATCGTCGGTTCATCGATTGGGCCCTGTGGAGCCCGGGCTCCTTCCGAACGAAACCCTGAACAGCCTTCAGATCCCGAGACGTGACCGCGTCTTTGGGAAGGAGGCGGCAAGA
>CAZUXX010000791.1:0-1881 GCA_964624215.1 uncultured Planctomycetaceae bacterium | reverse complement strand
GGGGGTACGCTCGGTGGAAGCGGTGGAGCCGGTTCCGGACCGGCGTCGACCGGCGGAGCTGCCGGCGGATGCAAGCCGGGTTCCCGTTCGACCAGGGCAGGCCGCGGAGGAAGCGTCTCCCCCGGAACGGTCTGAGCCGGGACGGGCTCGATCGCATACGGATCGGCCGGCGTTCTCCATGCGGTGTCGTACATCAGCGGCGGATTCGACTCGGGGAAGTACACCCACGACGAGATCGCACGTCCCAGTGCCACACTTCCGAAATAATTCGGCCACACGTGCCCCCACCCGACGTAATTGCTCACGTCGAGATCGCGAATCCGTGAGGTGCACTGCTGACGCCGACGGTCCCACCGCGTCACACCGCTGTTCCCGATCGGTCGATGCGCGAAAGGACGCAGCAGGAAGTAACTCTTGAGCACAAGGTCGTGCCGGTTCCGCAGATTCAGAACGCATTCCGAGCGGCACAGGGCACGGTCGTACCGGTTGCAGTCGTTCAGCCACTGATGATCGGCCGCTCCGGCCGCCAGCACCGCCCGCAGCCGCTTGCGACCAACCGGGGCAGGGGCCGCATACCCCTGAACCGTCCCGCCCCCGGCCAGATGCAAAGCCGCAAGAGCCATCCGTGCCCCGTAACTGTGACCGATCATGCACACCGGATGGCAATCCGGAATATTGGCTAACAGACACGCCAGATGCAGGGCGTTGAACTCCGACTGCTTCCCTCGATGGATCAGCTCGCACGCCGCAAACAGCACTGTCGTCCGGTCACTCGGCCACGTGAAAAACACCACGTGCAGCGGCCGGTCGGGGCACGCATTGCGGATCCAGCAATACGCCAGTTCCGCCTCCTGAAGATTGTCTTCCCAGGTAACAAAACTCCCGTGAATGAAAATGCTCACGGGAACTCCCGGCTGGAACTGCGACACCATCCCCGGTGCCGACGTCTGCACCAGCGAGCCGCACGGCAACCGCTCGTAGTATTCGAGCGGCCCGCGGCAGGGATCGTTCACTCCCTGCGGAGAGCGGCGACTGCTCACAATCCAGTAGTGAGGTTGTCGGGCCGTGCCAACGAACGGCGCCGGCTCAACCAACCCCGGAGCAGGCTCCACCACCTGCGGCGCAAACTCCTGCCCCGTCAGGAGCGACGGAGCCGTCAGCACTGCAGCAACGAACAGCGCCAACCGCATCATCAACGCCGCAATGTTCAAATAGCAGGATGAAGCCATGAAGGAATCGCCGTTTCGACGTGGTCCATCGATCGCGTCCTGCGACCTCCTGCCGCACAACCGCACCACCGGCGAAATCAGCCGGTGTGCGGTCTTCACAGGTATCGGCAGATCCCGCCCGTCGACCGTGAGCCGATCACACCAGGCAACCAAACCGGAGACGCACCGCAGCAGGTAGTAACGATTGCACGAGCAACGACCACCGCGCTTGAACGGTCCTCCCGGAAATCACATCACCAGCCAGACTCAAGCCCGCAACCACTCCCCTCGCTCAACTCCACCCTCCCAAACTCTTGACTCCCGCGCCCGCCCGGGCGATACCGCACGCATGACACCACGCCCCATTCGATCGATTCCCGCACTGCTGACCACCGCGTTCCTCACGGCAGCAGCGCCCCCCGCCGCGGCACAGAACGCCCTGACCCAGGCGCGGGCCTTCGAAACCGCGCTCGTCCAGGCTATTGAAAAGGCCGAACGCTCCGTCGTCAGCATCGCGGTCATCGAATCGAGTCCCGAGCGCGAGGCCCTGGGGCAACGCGCCTTCGATCCCTTCCCCGACCGCCCCGGCGCCGAAGACTCCGAGTTCATTCCGACGCAATTCGGCAGCGGAGTCATCATCGGTGGCGACGAAGCTTCACCACAGCGGGACATC
>CAZUXX010000790.1:0-1889 GCA_964624215.1 uncultured Planctomycetaceae bacterium | reverse complement strand
CTTCAGTCGTTGCTCCATCAGCCGGGCTTCTTCGCGGGCAGCGACTTCCACGCGCATGGCCTCTTCGGCGGTGATCCGCTCGATCCGATCCATCTGGGCCTGGACGGCCTTGTTGGGCCGGTTGATACGGGCTTCGGCGCGCTGGCGTGCCTTGTTACTGCGGGCGGCACGGCGGTCCAGGTAGATCTGGTCCCAGCCGTCGCTGGTAACGCCTCCGCTCGATTTGCCCGTGTTCTCAAGCTCCTTGAGAACCGCTTGCATGGAGGCGCGACGTCGCATCCGCGTTAACTGAATGAGCCGATCGGCTTCGGGATCACCCGTGAACGTATCGATCGCTGCCAGAAGGGAAGCCTCCTCCTGATCGAGCTCGCCGACGCGATGAACAGAGACGGCCGCTGCTGTCGGGGGCTTCAGCGAAACGACGTCCGATTCGGGAGGCAGGTCGACCAGCGACGAGGAGACACAGCCGCTCAACAGAGCCAGCGGCAGGGTCAATCCCCATTTGCGTCGAGTCAGATTCCTCATGGTCCGCTCCCGCTCAAAGGCTGGAAAGTGGAGGGCTGGAGATTCGGTTGAGGGCCGCCTGTGGGGCGCATGCCTTCACACGCGGATGCACCGGTCGCACGACCTGCTCTTTCGGTATCGGTCCTGCTGGATGTGCGTCTGGACTGCACGCCCATTTGGGCCGGTTGCTCCGGTCGGGCAAGCTGGTCAAGCTGGGAGAGCCTTTCCGCCATTTCGGGCCCGGGCGACCATTCGCGAGAGGCCGGCAGCGGTCCGCTTGGCGTGTCGGAGTTGTCTCCGTACGATCCCGCTCGCTTCGTATTGAGTTGATATGGCGATGATCCCGGCGGGCGATGCGACCGGGAACCCGGACAGACTGGCGGCTCGTTTTTGATTGGAACGACATGCGGATTGGAATTGTGGGGTATCAGGGGACCGGAAAAAGCACGGTCTTTGAACTGCTGACGGGATCGAAGCCGGATATCGGCAAAGCGCACACCGGTCAGGTGGGTGTGGCGATCGTTCCGGATGAGCGGTTCGACCGACTGGTCGAGATGTTCAAGCCAAAGAAGGAAACGCCGGCCCGCATCGAGTTGCTGGATACCCCGGGCCTGCTGCGCGGGGAGCAGCAGGGGAACGCGCAGCGGTTGGGGGTGATTCGCGAGGCCGATGCCCTCGTACAGGTGATCGGTTCGTTTCTGGGGACGGACGCAGTCGGGGAAGTCGACGATTTCGTCACCGACATGGTGCTGGCCGACCTGCAGATCGTCACCAACCGCATCGAACGGGTCGAGAAAGACCTGACAAAGCCTCTGCCCAATCGCGATGCCCTCCGTGAGGAACTCGAAGGGCTCAAGCCGATTGCAGAACGGCTTGGAGAGGGCCAGACCCTCCAGGACATGGAGTTCAGCGAGGCGCAGGAGCGGGCGACGAAGTCATTCTCGCTGCTGACGCGGAAGCGGCATCTGATTCTGCTGAACACCGCCGACGCCACCGAACCGAGTGAAACGATCGCTGCACTCCAGGAGGCAGGGTACTCGGTACTGGCAGCCCCGCTCGGCCTGGAGCTGGAGGTCAGTCAGCTCCCCGAAGAGGATCGCGAACTGTTCGCCTCGGAGATGGGACTCGGGGAGTCCTCCCGGGCCCGCGTGCTGAGGGAAATCTTCAAGCTCACTGACCGTATCACCTTCTACACGTGTGATGAGAAGGAGGTGCATGCGTGGCTGTTGCGGCGTGGTTCCAACGCCGTCGAAGCGGCAGGGACCATTCACAGCGATCTCGCCCGCGGATTTATCCGTGCGGAAGTCATGTCGACGGACGACCTTCTGCGACTGGGATCCGAGAAGGAAGTCCGTTCGGCCGGACTCCATCGGACCGAGGGGAAG
>CAZUXX010000789.1:0-1895 GCA_964624215.1 uncultured Planctomycetaceae bacterium | reverse complement strand
CGCATCATGCGTGAGATGCTCGAGCGGAGAAACTTCCCCGCAGAGCAGTTCCGTTTCCTGGCATCAGCCCGGTCCGCAGGATCGACCATTACCTTCAAAGGAAACACGTACACCGTCGAGGAACTCACCAAAGACGCCTTCGCGGGATCCGATCTCGTCCTCGCGTCGACCCCTGACGAAATTGCTGCCGAGTATCTCCCCGCCGCCGTCGACGCCGGTGCCACCGTGATTGACGAATCCGGCTATTGGCGGATGAACGACGACGTCGCGCTTGTCGTTCCGGAGGTCAACCCCGACGACGCCCTCAACGCCAAGGGCATCATCGCCAGCCCGAACTGCTCGACGACGCAGCTCGTCATGACGCTCAAGCCCCTCCACGATGCAGCTCGCGTGCAGCGGGTCGTCGTCAGCACGTACCAGGCAACCAGTGGTGCCGGCGTGCAGGGAACACAGGATCTCCTCGAAGGCACCAAGGCCTTCCTCAAGGGCTCCGACTACCGCTACCGGGCCTTCAAACACCCCATCGCCTTCAACTGCATTCCGCAAATCGGGGGCGAGAAAGAAGCCGGTTACACCAGCGAAGAGATGAAGCTGGTCTACGAGACCCGCAAGATTCTCGGAGACTCCTCCATCCAGGTCTGTCCGACCGCAGTGCGAGTCCCCGTTTCGAACTGTCACAGCGAATCGGTGCTGGTCGAGACAGAACGCCCCCTCACGGTCGAAGAGGCCCGCGAACTGTTCGACAACTTCCCCGGCGTCAAAGTCGTCGACGACCTGGCGAAGTCCAGCTTCCCGATGCCCAATACCTGCGACGGCACCGACGAGGTCTTCATCGGACGCATCCGCAAGGACATTTCCAGCCCCAACGGCCTCGCCTTCTGGTGCGTCAGCGACAACCTCCGCAAAGGAGCCGCGACCAACGCAGTCCAGATCGCGGAACTGCTCGCTCAGCACCGCACCCCCGCGGTTGAGGTCTGAACCCCGCTCGAGAAAACGGCAGCACCGCTGGGAGCCTCGTCTTCCAGCGGCGCTTGACGTTCTTTCGGACGGCCGCCACGCCCCGTCGCGACGAGCCACACGCACGTGACAGGCCATCTACAGGCCACGCCCCGTCAGCTCCGCGACGACCTTCTTCACGATCGCGGCCACCTCGTCCACCGTCGGCGTTCCCTCCCGCGAAGTTCCACCTTCCGCCACGGACCCGAAGTCATAGTCGCTGGACCGCGTCAGCAGTCCGGGATCGCACCCCGCGCCGGGTGGATCCGTAAAGCCGTGTGCCGCCAGCAGGCACTGCAGCGTCCGCCGGAGTTCCGAGAGGTCTCGCTGCTGCCGATCCGACATCGGCTGACGCCCGATGCCCAGGTCGAAGCCCCGCAGGCTTGCAGCAGCCCGGAATCCCTCCGGGAACTCCGAGTGGTAGATCATCGCGTCGAACAGCGTCACCAGGTCGTACTGCAGTCGCCGCGCCTCCTCCAGTTGTCCGGCGAGAGTCAGGTCATACAGCCGCCGTGTCAGTTCGGGGACAACCCCGCTCGACGCGTTCGTTCCCCCGTCACAACCGATCAGCAGCATCGGCATCAGGGCCGCATCCCATCCCGTCAGAAAACTGAACTCAGGACGGTTCGGCCGGACCTTCTGGATCATCCGGATCATATGCGGGATGTCCCCCGACGAATCCTTGATCGCCACGATCCGTTCGCACTCCTCGCTCAGCCGCTGCACCGTCTCCACATCAATCGGGCTCGCAAACAGCGGGATGTTGTACAGCGTCACATCGATCGGCGAGTTGCGGCCAATCTCTCGCAAGTAGGCATACACGGCATCCGGACCCAGCTTGTAATAGTACGGGGCCACAATCGCGACCGCCCGCACCCCAAGGTCACGATACGCTTCGC
>CAZUXX010000788.1:0-1909 GCA_964624215.1 uncultured Planctomycetaceae bacterium | reverse complement strand
ATCGGCCGATGCTCCAGACTCCGACACGCCTGCCCAAGCCGATGCCGGACTGGTTCGGCTGCTGCAAATCTCTGCCGCAATGGGAGACTTTGTCACCTGCCCGCAACGGGCACTCGCCCTCACCCGACTCCACGAGCTTGTTTCAGAGACCGGCAGCCTCGGAGCCAGCACAGTCGACCAGCTCATCACCGAGATCCATCAGGAGCTTTCAGAAAGCGCCGACCTGTTCGACATCGACATGGAACGGATCGGGACCCCCGATGACCTGCTCGGGGAGGCATTCATCCAGTTGACTGAACTCTCCGCCGACGAAATCGCCACCGAAAAGCCGGGACAGCTCATCGAAGAAAACAGCCGGTTGCGACAGCAGATCAACGAGCTGACCAAAGAACTCTCGATCGATCCTCTCACCAAGGTCTACAACCGCCGGCACTTTTCCGCCCGCATGTCCGAGGCGGTCAACCAGGGAGCCCGCAAGGGACAACCCGTCGGCATCCTCATGGGAGACATCGATCGCTTCAAGCAAATCAACGACACCTACGGACACCAAGTCGGCGATGATGTCCTCCGCAAGGTCGCCGCCTGCCTCAGAGCCGCGGTCACTCCACTCGATGTCGTCGCCCGCTACGGCGGCGAAGAGTTCATCATTCTGACCGGCATGACCACACCCCGGTCACTGCACGGACTCGCCGAACGGATCCGCTCCCAAGTCGAACAGACCACCATCGAATCCGAAAGCGGGCGCGTCCCGGTGACCATCAGCATCGGTGGCGCCCTCGGCTTTCCCGAGGAAACGCAGACCGACTTCGCCGAGCAACTCATCGCCGAGGCCGACAAGGCGCTGTACACCGCCAAGTCGCAAGGCCGCAACCGCGCGAAGGTCACCGTATGTGCACTCGACGACGCCCCGCCCCGGACTGATCCCGCAGCCGATCGTGCCGGTGACTGTGTCACAACCCCGTGAGTCCAACGCCGTCGTTCACCCCTTCGGACTGGCCACAGAGACCGCGCGATCACTGCTCTGATCCGCCGCCGTGAGCGGACACGCCAGCCCTGCATCCGCCAGGCACTGCATCAACTCTTCCACCTCGACCGGCTTGACCAGGTGCGAGTCAATCTTGGCCTCGCGCGACCGCTCCCGGTCGTCACTTCCGCCCCACCCCGTCACCGCAATGATCGTCGGCTGACATGCACCCGCCCGGCCCCGCAGACAGCGTGCCACCTCATAGCCGTCCATCCCGGGAAGTCCAATGTCCAGCACCACAGCCGCCGGATGAAACTCGTCGAATAACTGGATCGCTTCCGGACCATCCGCCGCAATGCGGGTCGCGTAACCCTCAAACGCCAGGATCGCCGCCAACGATTCGGCAGCATCCTGATTATCGTCGACGACCAGCACGCGCGTCCCGGTCGGATCCACAGGCGAATGCCGGCTCGCATCGTGATCCTTCGACTCGGGCGTCGGAGGCTCAGTCGCAACCGGCAACGTCAGCGTGAATCGACTCCCGCGACCGGGACCCTCGCTATAGACCTCGACCTTCCCCTCGTGCACCCGGGCAAGGTGCTGCACAATCGCCAGTCCCAGTCCCAGCCCACCCTTGTCCCGCGTTCTGGACCGATACGCCTTTGTTAACAGATCGAAAATTCGCGACTGTGCTTCGTGGGAGATCCCGATCCCGTTGTCGATCACACTCAGCCGCACGCTCTCCTCCCCACCCTCGATGCTCAGCGTGATCCTCCCCCGCTTCGGTGTGTACTTCGCCGCATTCGTCAGCAGATTGGAAATCACCTGCACCAGGCGCAACCTGTCCCCCAGAACATGCGCCTTCTGCCGCGGGTAGATCACCCGCAGATCATGTTCCTCCGCATCAATCAACGGCTGAACCGTCTCGATCGCCTGCTCCGCGAC
>CAZUXX010000787.1:0-1915 GCA_964624215.1 uncultured Planctomycetaceae bacterium | reverse complement strand
CATCACATTCGAGCTGTGAATCGGCGTTTCCATCCGCAACCGCCCCCCCTGGGGACTCTTCGGATGGCCCCGGCGGACGTGCTTGTAGACGAGGTTGACTCCCTCGACCACGACCCGCTCCCCATTGTCGAGCACCTGAAGCACCCGACGCGGGGGCTGCTCGGCCGGCGGCGTGCGTGCTGCCACCTTGCCGGCGATCACCTTGACCATATCTCCCTTGCGAATTCTCATGACCTACACCACTTCACTTGCAAGGCTGATGATCTTCATGAACCGGCGGTCTCGCAGCTCGCGGGCGACCGCTCCAAAAATACGTGTCCCTCGGGGATTGCCGTCGCCATCGACCAGCACAATCGCGTTCCGATCGAACCGGACGTAGCTGCCGTCCGGTCGACGGGTCGGCTGCTTGCACCGCACAATCACCCCACGAGTCACCCGGCCGGGACGGGCCATATCGGGTGCCCCGGAAATCGACTTCTGGATACTCACGACGACGATGTCACCCAGACCGGCGGTACGACGCTTGGTCCCCCCCAGCACACGAATGCACCGCACCGTTTTTGCTCCGGTGTTGTCGGCGACGTCGAGAATTGTCTGCATCTGAATCATGGTGACACCGACTGAACCTGCCTTCCCCAGCAATTGCACCGCCGACGTCCCGGCCGCGGTGCTCTCGTCTCGTTCTCTGTCTGACTCTCAACTCACGATCCAAGTGTCACTCAGCCGTGCTGGCTGCACCGTCTTCGAAATCCATCTCGCCGCTGGCCGGCGCTTCGGCGCTCGCCTGCTGCGGCTCCTCGATGGTCTGGTCTTCAGCCGGCTGCTCGGACGCCAGTTCACTTGCCTTGCGAGCGACATCGGTCGACGCCTTCACAATCCGTGCGAGCTCCCACCGCTTGGTCTTCGAGTGCGGGCGCGACTCGACGATTTCGACGGTGTCGCCCTTGTGGGACTCGTTGTTCTCGTCGTGCACGTGGCAGACGGTGCGTCCCCGCACAATCTTGCCGTACATCGGGTGTTGAAACAGACGCTGCACGTCCACCCGGCGGGTCTTGTCCCGCTTGTCGCTTACGACGATTCCGACCAGTTTCTTCCGCATCGATGTCTGCCTGTCCGCGCTATGCCTTGCCGAGTTCCCGTTCCCGCTGGATCGTCTTGATGCGGGCCATCGTGCGCCGCAACTTCTTCAGGTTGCTCGGGGCGTCCAGCTTTTCCGTCGCCGCCTGAAACCGCAGACGGAACAACTCCTGCTGAGCCTGACGCAGCTCAGCCTCGAGTTGCTCGTCACTCATTTCGCGAATTTCACTCGCGGTTGCCATCGTTCCCCTCACTCTCTCCGGGCCTGCTCGCTGCAGGCCACTTCTGGGCCCGGTCCTAACCTTCTACGAACCCGGCCGGCCAGGCCGGCCCTGGTTCCCGTCAGCCGAGTGATCCTTCACGTTCGATAAAGCGGACCCGCAACGGAAGCTTGTGTGCCACGCGGTTGAAACAATCGCGCGCAGCATCCCGGCTGGCACCCGCAATCTCAAACAGTACTGTTCCCGGCTTCACCACGGCCACCCAGTGGTCCGGCTCCCCCTTCCCCTTACCCATTCGGGTTTCGAGAGGGCGGGCCGTCACCGGCTTGTCCGGGAAGATCCGGCGGTACAGCTTTCCATCACCTCGAATGTATTGCGTCGCGGCAATACGACAGGCCTCAATCGTGGTCGCACTGATATGTCCGGCATCGAGGGACTGCAGTCCCCAGTCGCCGAACACGACCGTGTTGCCACGGGTCGCGTTACCTCTTATACGACCTCTTTGGACCTTTCGATGCTTGACGCGCTTTGGCATCAGCGCCATCGCCAGTCTCCTCGTCCGAATAGTTGCCCAGGTCCACCCAGACCTTGACTCCGATTGTTCCCTGCGCCGTCTT